>NZ_JBEXPJ010000036.1:0-65062 GCF_040611995.1 Lentzea sp. NPDC006480 | reverse complement strand
CGCGCGTCCTGCGGGGCGCCGGGCTTCCGTGCGGGCCTGATCGCGTGCAGGCGTTTCTGCAGGCCTCTGCTCATGTCGATCTCTACTGGGCCGGGCGGCTCACGCTCTGCGCCGATCCGGACGACCTCCCGCGCTACGACGCGGCTTACCGCGCCTACTTCGGTGGCACACCACCCCGGCCGCGCACGACGATCGAGCTCGACTCGGTGACGGTCGGCGTCGCGGCTTCTGAGGTGGAAGTGTTGCGCCACAAGGACATCTCCGAGTTCAACGCGGCGCCGTTGATTCAGCAGCTGAAACCGCTTCCGCCGCGCAGACGATCTCGCCGGCTCAAGAAAGCCCGCCGTGGCCGCATCGACCTGGCTCGGACGGTCCGCGCGATGATCGAGGTAGGTGGCGAGATCGCGTTGCCACGCCACCGTCGCCGGGGCGTGAAGGCACGCCGTTTGGTGCTGTTGATCGACGTTTCCGGCTCGATGGCGGCATATTCGGACGCGTTGCTGCGGTTCGCGCACGTGATCGCGCACGCCATGCCCGTCGAGGTCCGCACGATCGGCACCAGGCTCACCCGCGTGACCAGGCAGCTGCGTGAACGCGATCCCGAACGGGCGTTGCGAGCGGCCGGCAGGGCTATCCCTGACTACGAAGGCGGGACGCGGCTGGGTGAGGCGCTGCGGCGGTTCAACCAGCAGTGGCGGCAACGAGGTGCGGTGGTCGTGTTGTTCAGCGACGGCTGGGAACGTGGTGACCCGACCCTGCTGGCGACCGAGATGGCGAGGCTGAGACGGGTGAGTCACCAGGTCATCTGGGCCAACCCGCACGCGGGCAAGCCCGGCTATCGGCCCGTGCAGAGCGGCGTGGTGGCGGCGCTCCCGCACGTCGACAGGATGGTCGCCGGCCACAGCGTGCACGCGTTGGAAGAACTGCTGAAGGAAGTGCGCCATGCGTGATGTCCTGTTCGACCTCGCGGACCGGGTGGCGAACGGCGAGACGGTCGGCGTCGGCACCGTGGTCGCGACCTTCAGCTCGGCGCCGCGGCCGGCGGGTGCGGCGATGCTCGTGACGCAGGACGGCGAGGCCGTCGGCAGCGTGTCCGGCGGGTGCGTCGAGGGCGCTGTCTACGACCTGGCGCAATCCACTGACGACCCGGTTCTGCAGCGGTACGGGGTGAGCGACGACGACGCGTTCGCGGTCGGGCTGACCTGCGGCGGGATCATCGACATCTACGTCGAGAAGATCAACGCCGAGACGTTTCCGCAGCTCGGCGAGGTGGTCGAGACGGTCCGGGCCGAGCAGCCAGTGGCCGTCGCGACCGTGATCGAGCACCCGGACGGGATCGGCCGGCGCATGGTGATCTGGCCGGACCGGCGTTCGGGCAGCCTCGGGTCCTCGCGGATCGACGACGCCGTCACGGATGACGCGCGCGGCTTGCTGGCCTCCGGGCGCAGCGGAGTGCTGCAGTACGGGCCGGACGGTCAGCGGCGTGGCGAGGGCATGAGCGTGTTCGTGAACTCGTTCGAACCGCCGCCGCGCATGCTCGTGTTCGGAGCGATCGACTTCGCCGCCGCGATGGCTCGTCTCGGTGCGTTCCTCGGCTACCGCGTGACCGTCTGCGACGCGCGACCGGTGTTCGCGACCCGCAGCCGTTTTCCCGAGGCGGACGAGGTGGTCGTGGCGTGGCCGCACAAGTACCTCGAAGGCGAGGCGTCCAAGCTCGACGAACGCACGGTGATCGCCGTGCTCACGCATGATCCGAAGTTCGACGTGCCGCTGCTGGAGGTCGCGTTGCGGCTGAAGGTCGGTTACGTCGGCGCGATGGGATCCCGGCGCACGCACGAAGATCGCTTGCAGCGCTTGAGGGAAGCTGGTTTGACCGAGAGCGAACTGGCGCACCTGGCGTCGCCGATCGGCCTCGATCTTGGTGCCAGGACACCGGAAGAGACGGCGGTGTCGATCGCCGCCGAGATCATCTCCTTGCGGTGGAAGGGATCCGGCAGGCGGCTGGTGGATCTTGGTGAACCGATCCACCACTGATCGGGTTGTTGAACCCGCACACAGGGAGGAGGCTGAAGTGACCCTCGTCACTAGAAGGCCCACCACCCTGGGAGGGTTTCCATGCACATCTCGGTCAACGTCGACGGAGTGACGTACGCCGACGAGGTCGAACCCCGCCTCCTGCTCGTGCACTACCTGCGGGAACGCCTGGGCAAGACCGGCACCGTCGTCGGCTGCGACACCGGCAACTGCGGGGCCTGCACGGTGCACCTCGACGGCCACAGCGTGAAGTCGTGCCAGATGTTCGCGGTCCAGGCGAACGGGCGCGAGGTCACCACGATCGAAGGCCTCGCCCGCGACGGCAAGCTGCACCCGGTGCAGGAGGCGTTCCGCAGCAACCACGCGCTGCAGTGCGGGTTCTGCACGCCCGGCATGATCATGCAGGCGATCGACCTGCTCGCCGACGAGCCGGATCCCGACGACGAGACCGTGCGCAAGGGCCTGGAGGGCAACCTCTGCCGCTGCACGGGCTACCAGAACATCGTCCGCGCGGTGCAGGACGCCGCCCAGCGGATGAAGCCGGGCGCGGGCCCGAAGATCGAGCAGCACAGTGACTCTTCTCGGGACGAACACGTCGGTTCGAGGCAACCGGTAGGTGGAGAATGACCGCCACCGCCGAGCCGGAAGTCGGCAAAGCCCGGCTGCGCAAGGAAGACGCGCGCCTGATCACCGGACAGACCAGGTGGACCGACAACATCCAGCTCACCGGCATGCTGCACATGGCGGTGCTGCGCAGTCCCGTCGCGCACGCCCGCATCCGCAGCATCGACTGCAGCCGCGCGACCGCGATGCCCGGTGTGGCGATCGTCCTGACCGGTGAGGACTTGGCCGCTGAACAGGGTTCGCTGCCCTGCGCGTGGCCGATCACCGAGGACATGCTGGCACCGCCCGCACCCGCGTTGGCCGTGGACCAGGTCAACTTCGCCGGCGAGGCCGTCGCCCTGGTGATCGCCGACAACGCGTACCGCGCGGCGGACGCGCTGGCCGCGATCGACGTCGACTACGACGAGCTGCCGGTCGTGCTGGACCTGGCAGAAGCCTTGCAGGACAACGATCTGGTGCATCCGGACCTCGGCACGAACAAGTCCGCGACCTGGGTTTACGACTCGGCGGATGCGGGCAGCGGCACGAACGTCGAGGACGAGATCGCGTCGGCCGAGGTGGTGCTGGAGCGGACGTTCCGGCAGCAGCGGCTGATCCCGTCCTTCATGGAACCTCGTTCGGTCGTCGTGGACCCGAGCGCCGGCATGTTCACCGTCTGGTCGGCGACGCAGATCCCGCACATCCTGCGGTGGATGCTCGCGGCCGTCAGCGGTATCAGTGAGCACAAGATCCGCGTGATCGCGCCTGATGTCGGCGGCGGGTTCGGAGGCAAGCTCCAGGTCACGCCGGAAGAGCTGCTGTGCCTGCTGGTGGCGCGGCGGATGGGCCGCCCGGTGAAGTGGACCGAGTCGCGCACCGAGTCGATGCTGTCCGCGCACCACGGCCGCGACCAGATCCAGAAGATCACGCTGTCCGCCCGCCGCGACGGCACCGTGACCGGGCTGAAGGTCGAGCTGCTCGCCGACATGGGCGCGTACCTGCGGCTGGTCACGCCGGGCATCCCGATCCTCGGTGCGTTCATGTTCAACGCGATCTACAAGTTCGCGGCCTACCGGTTCGTGTGCACCAACGTGTTCACGAACAAGGTGCCCACGGACGCGTATCGCGGCGCCGGGCGGCCCGAGGCCACGTTCGCGATCGAGCGGATGATGGACGAGCTCGCGGTCGAGCTGGGCCGCGACCCGATGGAGCTGCGGCAGCAGAACTGGATCAAGCACGACGAGTTCCCGTTCACCACCGTCGCCGGGCTCACCTACGACTCCGGCAACTACGAGGCCGCGACGGCTCGCGCGATGGAGCTCTTCGACTACTCGGCGCTGCGCGAGGAGCAGGAACGCCGTCGTTCTTCCGGTGATCCGGTGCAGATGGGCATCGGCATCTCCACCTACACCGAGATGTGCGGGCTCGCGCCGTCCAGGGTGCTCGGCGCTCTGCGTTATGCCGCGGGTGGTTGGGAGAGCGCGTCGATCCGGATGCTGCCCACCGGCAAGGTCGAGGTGATCACCGGGACGTCGCCGCACGGGCAGGGTCACGAGACGGTGTGGTCGCAGATCGTGGCCGACCGGCTGGGTGTGCCGTTCGAGGACGTCGAGGTGCTGCACGGCGACACGGCGTCGTCACATCGCGGCATGGACTCCTACGGGTCGCGGTCTTTGGCTGTTGGTGGCACGGCTCTGGTGCACGCGGCGGACAAGGTGCTCGCGAAGGCACGACGGCTGGCCGCGCACATGATGGAGTGCGACGAGGCGGACGTGGAGTTCGCGACCGGGTCGTTCTCCGTTCGCGGCACCTCGACGGTTCGTTCGCTGGGTGACGTCGTGTTGGCCGCGCACGTGGCGCACGATCTGCCCGAGGGCATGGAACCCGGGCTGGACGCCGACGCCACGTTCGATCCCGACAACTTCTCGTTCCCGCACGGAACCCATTTGTGCGCAACGGAAGTCGACACGCAGACCGGCATGGTCAAGATCGTGCGGTACGTGGCGGTGGACGACGTCGGCACGGTCGTGAACCCGTTGATCGTCGACGGTCAGGTGCACGGCGGACTGGCTCAGGGCATCGCGCAGGCGTTGTACGAAGAGGCGATTCACGACGAGATGGGCACGTTGACGACGGCCACGCTGGCTGACTACCTGGTGCCTTGTGCGGCGGATCTGCCCGGGTTCATCACGGCTCGGACGGCCACTCCGGCGACGTCGAACCCGTTGGGCGCCAAGGGAGTCGGCGAGGCGGGCACGATCGCCTCGACGCCCGCTGTGGTGAACAGCGTGCTGGATGCCCTGCGGCACATGGGTGTTCGCGACATCGAGATGCCGATGTCGCCTGAGCGTGTGTGGACCGCGCTGCAAGGTGGCGTGGCGGATGCGTCGACGCCCGCCGCGGGTGGGCTCGGCTCGATCGACTCGCAGGGAGGTCAGCCGTGATCCCGGCGGAGTTCAGGTACCTGTGTCCATCCACTGTGGACGAAGCCGTGCGGATGCTCGCAGAGGAGGGCGAGGACGCCAAGATCATCGCGGGCGGGCAGTCGCTCGTGCCGGTGCTGCGCATGCGACTGGCGGCACCGACGGCGTTGATCGACATCGGCGGGCTGACCGAGCTGACCGGCGTGCGCGACGACGGCGACTCGTTGTTCATCGGGGCCATGACCACGCACTACGAGGTGCAGCGCGACCATCTGATCCACGACCACGCGTTGTTGTTGAAGCTGGTCACGGACACGGTGGCTGATCCCCAGGTCCGGCACCGCGGCACGTTCGGCGGCTCGCTGTGCCACGCGGACCCGGCGGGCGATCTGCTGGCGCCGGTGCTGGCCCTGGACGCCGTGATGATCATCGCCGGCCCTGACGGCCGTCGTGAGGTGCCCGCGTCGGAGTTCTTCGTCGACTACTTCGAGACGGCGCTGGCTCCGAACGAGATCCTGATCGATGTCAGGGTGCCGAAATACACTGGTTGGGGAGCGCACTACGAGAAGCTCAACCGGGTCGCGCAGGCGTGGTCGATCGTCGCGGTGGCGGCGGCCGTGCAGGTCCGCGACGGGTCGATCGCCGCTGCTCGCGTGGGCCTGACGAACGTGGGATCCGGTCCGGTGCGCGCCACTGACGTGGAATCGGCGCTGATCGGTCAGCCGGCCACCGCCGAGTCGATCTCGTCGGCGGCTCGGTGGGCGTCTTCCGGCGACGGTTACAAGGACAACCTCGCTCGGGTGTTGACCGACCGCGCGCTGACGGCGGCGGTAGCGGGATGAAGCTGACGCACTCGTTCACCGCGCCGGCCCCGGCCGAGGAGGTCTGGGAGGCGTTGCTCGACCCGGAACGCGTGGCGCCGTGCCTGCCGGGCGCCACGCTGACCTCGGTCGACGGCAAGACGTTCAGCGGGGAGGTGAAGGTCAAGCTCGGCCCGGTGCAGCTGCTGTACCGGGGCACCGGGGAGTTCGTGGAGATCGACCCGGTGCTGCGCCGCGCGGTCATGAAGGCCGCGGGCAAGGACACGCGCGGCAACGGCACCGCGTCCGCTGTCGTCACGTTCCAAGTGGGTGACACGGTCGAGGTCGAGACCGATCTGTCGGTGACCGGCCGACCGGCCCAGCTCGGTCGCGGCCTGATCGCCGAGGTCAGCGGCAAGCTCGTCGACCAGTTCGCGGAATGCCTGGCGAGCACGCTGGGTTCAGTGGATCCTGACGAGGTGGCGCAACAGCAGCATCTCCGCGTGGTCCCCGACGAGCCGATCGACCTGATCGACACCGCAGGCGTACCGGTACTCAAGCGCGTCCTACCCATCGCGGCCGCAGTGGCGGCCGTAGTGCTGTTCGTGGTCGTGCGACGCAGGCGGCAACGCTGAAGCGTGTGGTCCGGTGGCCGGCATTCGCGCTGGTCACCGGCCTTGCGCTGGCCGCGTGCACGGGCTCGCCGGTGGTCATCACCTCGCCGCCCCCGCCGCCTTCTACGACGTCTTCCGGCCCGCCGCCGCCGCGTTCGTTCACGCTGACCGCGGGCGGCGACATCCTGATCCACCCGGCGCTGACCGACCAGGCCGTCGCCGACGGTGGTGCCGCGGGCCGCGACTACCTGCCGCTGCTGGCCGGCATCAAGGACACCCTGAAGGCTGATCTTTCGCTGTGCCACCTGGAAATCCCGCTGGGCACCAAAGAAGGCCCGTTCTTCGGCTACCCGGCCTTCATCGCACCGCCCGAGGTCGCGAAAGGCCTGGTCGACGTCGGCTACGACTCGTGCTCGACCGCCTCGAACCACACACTGGACCGGGGAGTTGGGGCGATCACGACGACGTTGGACGCGATGGACGCCGTCGGTCTCAAGCACACCGGCTCGTTCCGCACGCCCGAGGAATCAGCCGCACCGCTGATCCTCGACGCGGGTGGTGTGAAGGTCGCCCAGCTGTCGTTCACCTACGGCTTCAACGGCATTCCGCTGCCCCAGCCGTGGCGCGCGAACCAGATCAACGTCGCCAAGATCCTCGCCGACGCGCGCAAGGCCCGTGAGGCCGGCGCCGAGGTCGTCGTGCTGTCCGTGCACTGGGGCAACGAGTACCAGCACGAGGCGACCGAGGAACAGAAGTCGCTGGCCCGCCAGTTGCTGGCCGACCCGGCACTGGATCTGATCATCGGCACGCACGTCCACGTGGTGCAGCCGTGGGAGAAGATCGGCAAGAAGTGGGTCATCTACGGGCTGGGCAACGAGGTCGCCCGGCACTCCGAGCCTCGTGGCGTCACCGAGGAAGGCGTGATCGGCCGCTTCAAGTTCGAGCAGGGGCCGGAGGGGTGGAACGTCGTCGCGGCGTCCTACACGCCGACGCTGGTCGAGCTGGGGCCGCCGATCCGGCTGGTGGACCTGACTCGGGTGCCTGCGAATGCGCGGCGGACCGAGGCGATCAACCGGACCGAGGGCGTGGTGTTCAGTCTGGGTGCGAACGGTCAGGGCCTGTCCAGAGGGAAGCCCTGATCAGCCGAAGGTGTGGAATTGCGGGACAGTTTGGAGCAGCTCCATGTGCGACGGTGACTGAGACGGAAGGAGACGCAGTGACCGCACTACCCGACAGGCCTTCGAAGCGTCTGCTTGCTGTTGCAACGGGTCCAATGACCGTTGCTCAGTACGCCGCGCTCGGAGAAACCGAAGACGGCTATACAGAATTGGTAAACGGCCGTCTGATCATGTCCCCCAGTCCTCTTGCTGACCACAACGTCACTGGGTCGAATCTGCTGGTCCAGCTAGGTAGCCAGCTACCTGACCATCTTGAAGTAATTCTCGACATGGACGTGAATCTGGAGTTGTCCGCGCCAGAACAGCCTGGTTACGTCCGCCGGCCGGACGTGATCGTAGTCCAACGCAGCGCTCGCAAGCGGCAAAGGGCCGAAGGTGGCTTGATCAAGGCGTCAGAGATCGTGCTCGTGGTCGAGACTCTGTCGCCGAGTTCGCGCACGACGGACTATCGCGCCAAGCGTGAGGAATACGCCTTGGCGGGTATTCCGTTCTACTGGATCATCGACCTCGACGAACCGATCTCATTGGCTCCGCTGCACCTAGCCGGAGAATTCGGCTATCAGGAGGCGCCTGCGGAGACCAGGATTTACGAGACCGACGCGCCGTTTCCGCTGAAGATCCAGGTGGACCGACTCATCGATTGAGCTTGCTCAGCACCCTGTCGTACCGATCAGTCCAGGCCTTCGCGATCACATCGTTCGCGAAACCCTCGATGCGGTCCGGCACGGGTGGTTTTGTCAGCACGGGCAGATAGCCGTCCACCGGTGTGAGCGAGTCGCTCGTGACGTCGCCGTCCAGCAGTGACAGCGTCGCGAGCCCGCAGGCGTAGTCGAGCTCAGGCAGCGCAGCCGCCAGTGCGACACCTGCCGCCATGCCGACCGACGTCTCCAACGCGGACGACACCACGATCGGCAGTCCGCACGCTTCGGCCACTTCGAGGGCTTTCCTCACCCCGCCGAGCGGCGCCACCTTGATCACCGCGATGTCCGCGGCCCCGGACACGGCCACCTTGAGCGGATCCTCGGCCTTGCGGATCGACTCGTCTGCCGCGATCGGCACGTCCACGCGTTTGCGGACCGCCGCGAGCTCTTCCAGCGTGTGGCACGGCTGCTCCACGTACTGAAGGCCGCCCGCAGCCTTGTCCATGGCCTTGATCGCGGTGACGGCCGTGTCGACGTCCCACATCATGTTGGCGTCGACCCGCACGAACCCATCTGGTCCGAGCGCATCCCGGACCGCCTCAAGCCGAGCGCAGTCCTCTTCCAGCGTCGACTCGGCGACCTTCAATTTGGCCGTCGAGCAGCCTGACTTCGCGACGATCTCGTGGGCCTTCTCCGCGCTCACCACCGGAACCGTGCAGTTGACCGGAATCCGGGAGCGGACCGGTGCGGGCCAGCCGTCGTTGGCTGCTTCGAGCGCGCACGCCAGCCAGGCCGTGGACTCGTCGTCGTCGTACTCCTCGAACGGGCAGAACTCGCCCCACCCGGCCGGCCCCTCGAACAGCAGGCCGGTGCGCTGGGTGATGCCGCGGAACCGCGCCCGCATCGGGATGGAGTAGACGTGCACGACGTCGATTCAAGCGCACTTGATGTACTCGAGCGAATGGCCGCCGCCACGCAGGTTGACCGTGCCGACGGCCTGGATGCCGAGCAGCGTGCACACGATCTGCTGCACGGCGGCCTTGCTGAGCAGCGAGACGTCGGTGGAGATCGACACGTCCAGCCCGTTGGCCACCCGGTCGACGGAGGCGGGCGCGGCGTCGAACGGGACCTCGGTGGTGAGGCCGCGGTTCTGCTCGGCCGCGGTGGGGCCCTGGGCGAGCAGGGCGACGACGTCGTAGCCGCTCAGGCTGCCCTGGGGGCGGTTGACGGCGACGACGCGGCCCTCGGACACCCAGTAGAGCGCGGGCGAGGTGTTCTCGACCGGTCCGCTCGGCGCCTCCAAGCCGGGAATGGGGTCGGTCGGCCGGATCCCGCAGGCGGAGACCACGACGAGCAGGAGCACGAGGCCAAGCTTGCGCAGGGGTCCCCTCCAGGGGGTCCCCCTGAATCCATTGTCCCAGGCAGCACCGACAGTTTTGGGCGTCACAGGTCACCGCCCAGAGGCAGCCGCAGCGTGAACAGAGCGCCGCCACCGGGTCGGTTCGCAGCGGTCAAGGTGCCGCCGTGCAGCCGGGCGTTCTCCCAGGCGATCGCGAGCCCGAGCCCCGATCCCTCCGACCGGCCGCGCGCCGAGTCGGCCTTGTAGAAGCGTGCGAACACGTGCGGCAACACGTCGGCGGAAAGCCCCGGCCCCGCGTCGGCCACCACGATCACCAGCGACGACCCCTCGACGTACAGCGTCACGGTCACCGGCTGCGCACCGTGCCGCAGGGCGTTGCCGACCAGGTTCGCCACGATCACGTCCAGCCGCCGCGGGTCCAGTCGGGCCCGCACGCCGTCCGGCAGCGACTCCGACACCTCGAAGCCGCGCATCCGCAGCGTCCGCGACACCACCTCGGCCACGTCGACGTCGTCCAACGCCAGCGCCGCCGTGCCCGAGTCGAACCGGGTGACCTCGATCAGGTCGTTGACCAGCCGGGTCAGGTTCGAAGTCTCCCGGTTCACCAGCCGCGCGGCCTGGCCGGCCACACCAGGCAGGGAAGCGGTCTCGGCGTCCAGAACATCGGTCACGGCGGTCATCGCGGCAAGAGGAGTCCGCAGCTCGTGCGACACATCCGCCACGAACCGACGGGCATCAGCCTCCATCCGCCGCAGCTCACCGACGTGGTGCTCCAAAGAGGACGCCGTGGTGTTGAACGTCGTCGCCACGGCGGCCAGTTCGTCCCGTCCCCGCACCGGCACCCGCGCCGCGAGATCGCCCTGGCCGAGCCGGAACGCCGCCATCCGCAGCTCGCGCACAGGCCGCAACACCCCGCGAGCCGCGAAGAACGCCATCGCCAAGGCCAGCAGCAGCCCGGCACCGCCGATCAGCCACGCGTTCCGAGCCAGCTCGTCGACCACCTCGATCTCCGAGGTGAACGGCCGCAGCACCCACACCTCGATCCCGGACGCGCCGCCGCCGGAGATCCGCATCTGCATGCCCACGACGAGCCACACCCCGCCCTGGTACGGCACCCGCTGCCAGCCCACCTGCCCGGACGACACCAGCGACCGCAGGTCAGCCGTGATGACTGAAGGATCCATCGAGCCCGCGGACACACCCGGAGCCCGAACGAGCGCCACCCCCTCGCGACCGGACACCTTGCCGGCGATCCGCTCAAGCAAAGCGGCGTCAGGCACCCGAGCCGGCAACGGGTACAGCTGCTCCACGCGGCCGGTCGTCTCGATCACGGCGTTGTCCTGCGCCCGCTGCACGATCGCGTCACGCGCCCGCACGTACCCGGCACCCGACACCGCCACGGCGGTCACGATGCTCAGGAACGCGAAGGCGAGCAGCAGCCGGAGGCGCAGCGTCACAGCGGCCCGAAGCGGTAGCCGAAGCCCCGCACGGTCTGGACGTACACCGGGGCGGCCGGGTCGTTCTCGATCTTCGACCGCAGCCGCTGCACGCACGCGTCGACCAGCCGCGAGTCGCCGAGGTAGCCCTGGTCCCACACCGACTCCAGCAGCTGCTGCCGCGACATCACGCGACCGGGTGACGACGAGAGCTCCAGCAGCAGCCGCAGTTCGGTCGGCGCCAGCGACACCGGGCGCCCGAGCAGGGTCACCACGAGCCCGTCGCGGTCGATCGTCAGGTCGCCGTAGCGCTCGGCCACGACCTCAGGAGCGGACACAGAAGATCGCCGCAGCACCGCCCGGATGCGAGCCTCCAGCACCCGAGCCTGCGCGGGTTTGGCCACGTAGTCATCGGCACCGGCCTCCAGCCCGGCCACCACGTCGATGTCGTCGTTGCGCGCGGTCAGCATGATGATCGGGAGGTCGCCGGACGCCCGGATCCGCCGGCACACCTCGAACCCGTCCACGCCCGGCAGCATCAGGTCGAGCACGACGACGTCCGGCGCGACGCTCATCAGCAGTTCGAGGCCCTCCTCGCCCGTGCGCACCGCGTCCACGGTGTGTCCCTGGTAGGTCAGGGCGAGCGACAGTCCCTCGCGGACCGCCTCGTCGTCCTCGATCAGCAGTACGCGCGGCATGACCTCCAGCCTTCCCGACGGGTCTCATGAGGACGTCCTTGCCACGTCATCGTTGCGTAACGACCGCCCGTGCGCAGTTGTTGCACAGCCATGATCGAGCGCGGACACGGGTTCGAAAGCCTCGTCCACATGCGAAAAGTGCTCTTGACGGCGACCGTCGCGCTCACCGCGACGATCACCTCCGTCACCCCTGCCCTGGCCATTCGCGGCGGCGTCGAAGCTCCCGAGCCCTACCCGTTCTCGGGCTCGTTGCAGCGGCCGGACTCACCGCGCGAGGACGGCCACACCTGCGGCGTCACGCTGATCGCCCCGAGCTGGGCCGTCACCGCGGGCCACTGCACCAAGAACAACCCCAGCGGCGCCCAGGTCGGCCGCCCGAAGAACTGGACCGTGCGGCTCGGCACCACGGACGCGGGCAGTGGCGGCGAGGTGATCGCCGTCGAGCGGTTCATCACCTACACGCAGTACCCGGTGCAGGACGGCGACCTCGGCCTGCTGAAGCTGACGAAGCCGGCGAAGACCAAGCCCGTCGCACTGCCGGACGCGCGGCCCGCCGACGGCACGAAGACCCGGATCCTCGGCTGGGGCATGACGTGCAACAAACGTCAGCCCGAGTGCTACCCGAAGAAGCTGCGCGAGGCCGACACCGTGATCCAGCCCGCCGCGCAGTGCGTGCTCAGCGGGATCAAGGAAGAACGCGAGATCTGCATCGGCGCGACGGACGGCAGCGTCGCCGCGACGAACATGGACTCCGGAGGCCCCGCACTCGTCCGCGCCGGCGACCACTGGGTGATCGCCGGAGTCGTCAGCGGCAGCAACGGCGACGACCAGCCCGTCCTCTACACGGACCTCAACCACTTCAAGGGCTGGATCAACGACGTCGTCACCGGCAAGATCGATCCGCCGGACACCCCGGTGCCGAACCTCGAAGGCGCCGCGTCGCTCGCCGGTGTCTGCTCAGCGTCCGTGGTGAAGACCAACAGCACCAAGTACAACGACCCGGCGCTCCTGCTCACCAACGGCCACTGCGTTCCGGAACGCCCGGCGCCAGGCCAGACGCTGAAGGAGGTCGCCGTCGCGGTTCCGGTGACCATCGGCGACCGCCAGGGCTACCTCCAGGCCAAGGCGAACACGACCCACCTGGTCTACGCCACGATGACCGGCACGGACACCGCGCTCTACCGCCTCGACCAGACCTACGCCCAGCTGCGGGCCAAGGGCGTGAAGATCTTCAAGCTGGCCCAACGAAATGCCAAGCCGGGTGAACGCGTGGACATCATCTCGTGGGGCAACGGTGACCGTTTCAAGTGCACGATCGACGCCGTGGTCCCGCATCTGCGCGAAGAGGGCTACACGCAGGACAACGCCTACCGCTACGACAAAGACTGCAAGCCCTCGCACGGCGGTTCCGGCTCACCGATCGTGCTCAAGGACGGCGTCACGGTCGTCGGCGTGCACAGCACCGGCAACGACAGCGGTGAGCAGTGCACGGCCAACAACCCCTGCGAGGTCGCAGCGGACGGCACGGTGACCGTGCACCAGGGTGCCCGCTACGGCCAGCAGATCACGCACCTAGCCGCTTGCGCACGAACGCCGAAGCCTGGTCGACCACAACAACGAGAAGCAGCACCACGAGGATGTGCGCGACCATCTCGTCGAACCGGAACAGCTTGATCGACTGGTTGATCAGGAAGCCGATCCCGCCCGCGCCCACCAGGCCGAGCACGAGCGACGACCGCACGTTCACGTCCAGCCGGTAGAGCAGAAGTCCAGCCAGAGAGGGCAGAACGGTCGGGAGCACCGCGTGCAGCGCGATCTGCGGACCGGACGCACCGGTCACCCGCAACGCATCGCGCGGCCCGCGGTCGCTCTCGTCCATCGCCTCGGCCCAGAGCTTGCCCATCACGCCGGTGTTGTGGAACACCAGGGCCAGTACGCCCGCGAACGGCCCGAGCCCGACCGCCGTGACGAAGATCAGCGCGAACACCACGTCCGGCACCGAGCGCAGGAACGACAGCACCGCGCGGGCCGCTTGTTGCGCCCACACCGCTGAAGTCGTTGCGCGGGAAGCCAACAACGCCAGCGCAAGAGCGAACGGGATGGAGAACGTGGTGCCGAGCAGTCCGATGTACAGGGTGATCACGGCAGCTTGGAGCGACTCGCCGAGCACCGAGAAGTCCGGTGGCAGCGACTCGGCCAGGAAGTCCGCCATGCCCTCCCAGCCGGCGATCAGCGCGGCGGGGGAGAACTCGGTCGCCTGCCACGCGAGCACGTGGACGACCACCGCGACCGCCACAACGATCCACACGACGGCCGACGGCCAACGTCGTTTCGGAACTGCGATCGTCATGCCGCTACCGCCGTTCGCATCTCCACGATCCGATGGGCGTACTTCTGCGCAAGTTCCGGCTGGTGCAGCACGGCCACGACCGCCAGCCCTGCAGAAGCCAGGTCCACCAGCAGTTCCATGACCTGCACGGCTGCTTGCGGATCCAACGCCGACACCGGCTCGTCCGCGAGGATCACGTTGGCGCGCTGGCACAACGCCCGTGCGATCGCCACACGTTGTTGCTGTCCACCGGAAAGCCGTGCGCACCGATCCAGCGCACGATCCGCGAGCCCGACCCGGTCGAGGCACTGCATGGCCTCTTCCCTGATTTGGTGCGGGAAGAAGAACGAGCGGTGCAGCGGAAGCCGGCCCAGAGCGCCGGAGCACACGTTGTCCAACGCGTTGCGGCGGCCGACGAGGTGGATCTTCTGGAACACCATGGCGGCGGTCCCGTCGACGTCGACCGAACCGCCGTCCGGGGTCTCCAGCCCGACGGCACAGCGCAGGGCCGTGGACTTGCCCGAGCCGTTCGGCCCGAGCAGCGCCACGAACTCCCCGGCCTCGGTCCGCAGGTCGAAGCCGTCCAGCACGGTGCGGCCGCCGAACGACTTGCGCAGGCCGCGGATGGCGAGCATCAGACGTCCTCTTCCTTGAGGCCCAACGTCGTCGCGAGGTCGAACAGCACCTCGTACGTGCTGTTGTCCACCTGCACCAGCGGTCCGGGCGGGGTGACGTCGAGGAACGCGCCGACCTTCGCCACGTCCGCTGTCTCCAGCTCCAGCAACGCCTTGCGCACCTTGTCCTTGAACGATGCGTCGAGGTCGCCGCGCACGGTGATCGGGTCGTTCGGGATCGGCTCGGACTTCCAGATCTGGCGGAACTTCGACTCGTCGAACGTGCCCGCGGCCTTGGCACTGGCGAGCTGCTGGCTGTTGATCTCGCCGGCGTCGACCTTGCCGTTGATCAGCGCGAGCATCGCCTCGGGGTGGCCGCCCGCGTAGTCGAGCTTGACGTCGTTCACGCCGGCCTTCTTGAGGCCGTAGCGGGGAAGCGCGTCACCGGAGGCGGAACCGACGCTGCTCAGCGCCAGCGACTTCCCGGCGAGGTCCTCGATCTTCTGCAGCGGTGAGTCCTTCCTGACCCAGATGCCGGCGGTGTAGCTGGTGAGCTTGCCGGTGCCGTCGGCGAACGACGCCAGCGGCTCGGCCTTGGCCTTCTGCGCGGCGAAGACGTAGCCGAGCGGGCCGAACTCGGCCAGCTCCAGCTTGCCGTTGCGCATCGCCAGCACCTCGGCGGCGTAGTCGTCGACGATCTGCAGCTCGACCTCGCAGCCGAGTTTCTTCGTCAACGCCTTCGCGAGCACTTCGTAGGCGGGCTTGAGCTTGTCGGGGGCCTCGTAGGGTTCGACGCCGAAGCGCACGTGGCCGTTGTTCGGGCACTCCCTACTTGAAGTGGAAGTCGCAGAACCACAGGCGGTCAGGGTCAGTGTCGCGGCAAGGACGACGCTGATGGCTCTCATCACAGCTCCTGGAGGAGGTCGTCGAGCACGGCCGGGGCGAGGCCGAGCGCGGTGGTCATGCCGATGCCGGAGGTGACCGAGACGGCCCTGGTGCGGGGAGCGGGCGTCGCGGTCAGGAAGGGGGCCGGGGCCGACGCGTAGATGCCGCGCCAGCGTTCGAGGACTTGCAGCGAGGGCACGCCGAGGAGCCGAGCCGTCTCGGTGAGGACCAGGTCGTCGAGGTCCTCCGGCCGGTACGGGTCGACCGTGCGGCTGTAGTGGTGGGTGTCGCCGATGGTGAGCGAGCCGTCGGGGAGCTGGGTGAACATCAGGTTCAGCCCGGCTTCGACCAGCTCGGGGTGGTCGTTCGTGAGGCGTTCGCGGACGAGCTGGGTGCTGGGGCACCGCGCGAACGCCTCGTAGCGCAGCATCGAGAACCCGGTCAGCACGGCCGGGTCGATCACGCCGCCGTGCGCGACGCGCAGCATGCGCAGCTGACAGCGCTGGATCTGACGTTCTTCCGCGATGTCCGGGAAGAACCTGTCGACGTCGTGCCCGACCGCGACCACCGCCGCGTGGCACGGAATCTCGCCGCGAGAGGTGCGGACCAGGCCAGGCTCGACCGTCAACACGTTGGTGGACCAGTGGAACGTGACACCGCGTGAGGCCAGCAGCGCCGCGATCGAGTGCACGGCCTCGCGCGGGTTGACGCGGATGTCGAGTGGCAGGAACGCGCCTTCGCCGGTCAGCTCGATCTCCCGGACGGAGGCGAGCTCCTCCAGAACAGCGCGTTCGTCGTCGTGCCGGGCCAGAACGAGCGTGCCCGACTCGCGCAGCCAGAAACCGGCCTCGCGAGCGAGCTTCAGCCACTCCTCGCGCGCGGTCATCGCGTACTCGAACGCCACTCCGTCCTGAGCGGTGAAGCAGCCGTGCCCGAAGTTGCGCACGGACGCCCCGGCCGCGTGCTCGTCGCGCTCGACCACGGTGACGGAGAGACCCCGCCGCACCGCGTGCCAGGCGTGCGCGAGGCCTACGACGCCCGCGCCGACGACCACCAGGTCCACACTTGTCATGACAAGAACGATGAGCAACCTCCACGGCAGAAGCAATGGCTGTTCTGATGTGTTCACTTGGTGTTCAGACTTGTTATGACATGTATGGTTGCTGGCATGGAGATGCCCCTGCACGAGCGCATCGCGGCCGATCTGCGCCGCCGCATCGCCTCGGGTGAGCTGGCCGTCGGTGATCCCGTGCCGTCCGAATCGCAGCTGTGTGCGCAGTGGGAAGCCTCGCGCGCGCCGGTGCGGCAGGCGCTCACGACGCTGCGCGCGGAGGGCATGATCGGCGGCGGTCGCGGCAAGCCCGCGGTGGTGCGCAGGCACACGCTGTCGCAACCGTTCGAGACGTTCCTGTCGTTCTCCAGCTGGGCCGCGGGCCTCGGACATGTTCCAGGACAACGAACTCTGGAGATCGCCCGCCGTCCGGCCGACGCCGACATCGCCGACGCACTGCAGCTCGACGAGGGCACACCGGTCGTGCAGCTCCTCCGGCAGCGGCTGATCGACGGCCGGCCGACGATGCTGGAGCGCACGACGTTCGTGGAACCGGTGGGGCGCCTGCTGTTCGACTTCGACTGCGACAGCGGCTCGCTCTACCAGTACCTGGGGGAGCAGGGCGTCGACATGACGATCGCCCGGCATCAGATCGACGCCGTCGCGGCGGACGAGCAGGACAGCGAACTGCTCGAAGTCGCTTTGGGCGCACCACTTCTGCGGGAACGGCGGCGGGCGTCCGGTGTGGACGGACGGCCGGTCGAGTACTCCGACGACCGCTACCGCCCGGACATGGTCAGCTTTTCCATCGAGAACTCCCAGCAGGCGCACCCTGCGCTGCTGCGGGACTGGAGGGCCTCGTGAAGGTCGACCTGGTGGTGCTGGACATCGCCGGCACCACCGTGGAGGAACACGGACTGGTCTACAAAGCGCTGGCGGACACCGTGATCGCGGCAGGCGGCGACGCGAGCGACGTCGGCGACTGGATGGGCGCCGACAAGTACGAGGCGATCTCGTCGATGCTCGGCAAGTCCATTGTGGACGTGGAGTTCAAGGACTTCCACGAGCGACTCGGAGCGTACTACGCCGAGACGCCGCCGACGCCGATCCCCGGCGTGCCGGAAGCGTTGGTGCAGCTGCGTTCCAACGGCGTGAAGGTCGCGCTGACGACCGGCTTCGACCGGCCGATCGTGGACGGCCTGCTCGAAGTGCTGGGCTGGGGCGAGGGTCTGCTGGACGCGGTCGTCTGCGTGGACGACGTGTCGGCGGGCCGCCCGGCGCCGTACATGATCTTCAAGGCGATGGAGCTGACCGGCGCCCGCGACGTGCGGCGCGTGCTGACGGCGGGCGACACCGTGCGCGACCTGGAAGCGGGCACGAACGCGGGCGCGGGCTTCGTGGTCGGCGTCCTCAGCGGCAGCCAGACCGAGGCCGAGCTCGCCGCGGTCCCGCACACCCACCTGCTGCCCGGCGTCGCCAACCTCCCGGCCCTGCTGGCTTGAGGCGTCTGCAAGTACCACCAACTGCGAGTTGGTGGTACTTGCAGACGCCTAATCCAGTGCCGCGGTGTGGCGGAGTTGTTCTGGGGTCGGGTCGGTGACCAAGACTTGGAGTGCTGCGGCGAACTGGTCGAAGCGCCGGTCGAACTCGGCCAGTTCGCGCGATGGCTCGGCGACCAGGGCAGCCCGCCCGGCCTTGGGGATCGCAGTGGACAGCGCGTTCCTCAACGGCTGGGACCGGCGCAGCGCGATCAGCAGCGTCCACAGCCGCTGCTCGACCAGCGCCACCTGGACGGGATCACCGCTGACCCGGAGGAAGTCGGCACGCACGGCCGTGGCCCGGCGGCGTTGCGAGGGGTCGGAGAAGTCGTCCGACCGGACCACCTGACCCTCCGGGGCCGACCGGGCGAGCGACTCCTCCGACCGGAACCGCCGCACCGGCACGGTCCCGGCCGGGTTCCACATCCACCAGAACGTCATCCGACCAGGTCGTCCGCGTCGACGATCTTGTACGCGTAGCCCTGCTCGGCCAGGAACCGCTGCCGGTGCGCCGCGTAGTCGGTGTCGAGCGTGTCGCGCGCGACGACCGAGTAGAAGTGCGCCTGCCGCCCGTCACCCTTGGGCCGCAGGATCCGGCCGAGGCGCTGAGCCTCCTCCTGCCGCGAGCCGAACGTGCCGGACACCTGGATGGCGACCGAGGCCTCTGGCAGGTCGATGGAGAAGTTCGCCACCTTCGACACCACGAGCGTGCGCAGCTCGCCGCGGCGGAACTTGTCGAACAGCTCCTCGCGCTCCTTGTTCTTCGTCGATCCCTTGATCACCGGCGCCCCCAGTTCCTCGCCAAGCTCGTCGAGCTGGTCCAGATAAGCACCGATCACCAGAGCCGGCTCGTCGGGATGCTGTTCGAGCACCCGGCGGACCACGGGAATCTTGGTCCGCGCGGTCGAGCAGAGCTTGTAGCGCTCCTCGGGCTCGGCCGTCGCGTACTGCAGCCGTTCGTTGTCCGTCAGCGTCACGCGGACCTCGGTGCACTCGGCGGGAGCGATCCACCCCTGCGCTTCGATGTCGCGCCACGGCACGTCGTACCGCTTCGGCCCGATCAACGAGAAGACGTCGCCCTCCTGCCCGTCCTCGCGCACCAGCGTCGCCGTCAGCCCCAACCGCCGACGACTCTGCAGGTCTGCGGTCATCCGGAACACCGGCGCCGGCAGCAGGTGGACCTCGTCGTAGACGATCAGGCCCCAGTCGCGCGAGTCGAACAGCTCCAGGTGCTTGTACTCGCCCTTCGACTTGCGGGTGATCACCTGGTAGGTCGCGATCGTGACCGGCCGGATCTCCTTGCGCTCACCCGAGTACTCGCCGATCTCCTCCTCGGTGAGCGACGTGCGCGCGATCAGCTCCCGCTTCCACTGCCGCCCGGCCACGGTGTTCGTGACCAGGATCAACGTGGTCGCCTGCGCCTCGGCCATCGCCGCCGCGCCCACGAGCGTCTTGCCCGCGCCGCACGGCAGCACCACCACACCCGAGCCACCGGCCCAGAACGCCTGGGCCGCGAGCCGCTGGTAGTCGCGCAGCTTCCAGTCGGTCTCGTCGAGCTCGATCGCGTGCGCCTCGCCGTCGACGTACCCGGCGTGGTCCTCCGCGGGCCACCCGACCTTGAGCAGCAGCTGCTTGAGCCGCCCGCGCTCGCTCGGGTGCACGATCACCGTGTCGTCGTCGATCCGCGCCCCGAACATCGGCGCGATCTTCTTGTTGCGCAGCACCTCTTCGAGCACCGCGCGGTCGTTGGAGTGCAGCACGAGCCCGTGCGCCGGGTTGTTCGTCAGCACCAGCCGCCCGAACCGGCTCATGGTGTCGACCACGTCCACCAGCAACGGCTGCGGCACCGGATAGCGGCTGAACCGCACCAGCGCGTCCACCACCTGCTCGGCGTCGTGGCCTGCCGCGCGGGCGTTCCACAAGGCCAGCGGCGTCACGCGATACGTGTGCACGTGCTCGGGTGCGCGCTCCAGCTCGGCGAACGGCGCGATGGACGTGCGCGCGTCGTCGGCGAGCGGGTGGTCGACCTCGAGCAGCAGCGTCTTGTCCGACTGGACGATCAGGGGGCCATCGGTCACGGGTACAAGTCTCCCTGACGACGCCAAACGCGTTCGACCTGCGTCAACTGGCGACAACAAGTGTGAGGCGACACACGCAGCCAACACCGTGTGTCGTACGTTCTCGCGCATGAGCACCGAGTCGACCGATCCCGTCGAGCCGAAGGCGTCGGCAGCACCGGCTCCCGAGGAGACCGGGACCGCGGACACCGAGGTCGCGGAGACCGCGGCAGAGCCCGCGCCGGACACCGCCGAGGCCGAGGCGGAGGAGACCGAGCCCGAGGAGATCGAGACCGAGGCCGAGGAGCCCCCGGCCGTGGTCTCGTCGGCTTTCGGCGGCCCCGACGAGTCGCCCAAGACGAACAAGTGGCTGAAGCCGGTCATCATCGCCGTGCTGGCGATCGTCCTGGTCGGCGTCGGCGCCTGGGCGGTCACCTCGCTCAGCGGCACCGCGGTCGGCGACTGCGTGAGCGCCTCGCCCAAGGACGCGGACAAGCCGGACGGCGACTGGAACGTCTCGTCCAAGAGCTGTGGCGACGCGGCTGCCACGCACAAGGTCGCCAAGGTGCTGAAGAAGGCCGACGACCCGTGTCCCGACGAGGGCATCTACGAGCCGGTCAAGGACGGTGGCGACTCGTTGTGCCTGATGCCGAACCTGGCCGAGGGCAAGTGCTACACCTCGGGTGACGACGGCGCGTTCAAGGCGGAGGCGTGCACCACCGAGTCCCCGGTGAAGATCGTGAAGAAGGTCGACGGCCTGCCCGAGGAGGGCACGGTCTGCCCGGAGGGTTCGAGCGAGCTGCGGTTCAGCGAGCCGGCCTCCGTGTACTGCATGGGCGTCCACGAAGGCTCCTGATCGGGTGAACTCGGTTGAGTTGACCACCCGCTGAGACCGATACCCAGGCCATGAAGAAGGTCGGCCTGGGTATCGGTGTTGTCGTTGTGCTCGTCCTGCTCGGCGGGTTCGTGCTGAACCAGCTCGGCGGCGCGGCGCAGGCGGCCCAGGTCGGCGACTGCGCGCGCATCTCCGGCACCCAGGACAACCCGAGCTACCAGGCGCTCGACTGCGCCTCTGAGCAGGCGACCGTCAAGATCGCCAAGATCCTGCCGTTCAACGAGCAGAAGTGCCCGTCCGGCGGCATGGACTACTCGACCTACACCGGCGACTCGGTGTTCTGCCTGATGCCGAACTTCGTCGAGGGCGCCTGCTACGGGCAGAACTCCGACAGCGGCATCGCCAAGGTCGACTGCACCACCAAGGACTCGGTGAAGGTCGCCAAGGTGCTCACCGGCAAGACCGACCGCGGCGCCTGCGGAGACGCGCGCGCGGCGGTCTTCCCGGAACCCGCCGTCACCTTCTGCCTCGAGCGCGGCGACAAGCGGTGATCTTCCCGGCGGCCGTTTTCTCCTAACGCCGTCACGCCGCCGGAGTCCACATGGGAACCTCTGCGGCGTGATTAACGAGGAGGCCGCGCCCAGGACGAGCGCGGTGAAGCGGGTGCTGACCTACGGGGTCACGCTGGTCGTCGCCGCGATCGCGATCTACGGCATCTCCGAGTTCCTCACCCCGGTCCAGCCGCCGAAGCAGGGTGACTGCGTCTCCCTCACCGGCGACGTCGGCCGCTACGAGGCCGCCGACTGCTCGGCGAACGCGAACTACGTGGTCGAGGGCACCGTCGCCGCGGCGCAGTCCTGCCCCAACGGCGCGGACATGAGCTGGGTGCCCGTGCGGCGCATCGACCCGAAGGTCCGGTTCTGCCTGGCCCCGCTCTACGACGTGGGCGAGTGCTACCCCGAGGCCAGGTCCGGTTACGACCTCGACGCCGTGGACTGCGGTGACCAGGACGTCTTCAAGGTGACCAAAGGCGGCCGGGACGCGCCGGCACCGTCGTGCGGGCCGGGCGAGGAGACCCGCTCATACCCCGCCGTGAAGCTCACCTACTGCCTCAGTCGCGCCTAGCGACCACCTCGTCACCAAGCGGTCGTAACTTTTCCGTAAAGCCCCGGCGGATTTCTGGCGCGCGTGGCAATCTCAGCCTCCGGCCGTGTCGGGGGGCGTGGGCCGTTCGGCGCACCCAGCTGCGCGAATGGCCCGGCCAGTCAGCTTTCCCGAAACCGGAGCCGGTCCCACGGCTCCGGTTTTGCCGTCTTTCGCACGCCCCATCGGAGAGGAATCCAGTGACCACCCCCAACTACCCTCAGCAGCCTGGGCCTTACGGCCCGCCTCCCGGTGGGCAGCCGCAGCAGCCGTACGGTCAGCAACCGCAGCCTTACGCACAGCCGGGGCAGCCAGGTCAGCCAGGCCCGTACGGCCCGCCTCCCGGTGGCGACCCCTACGGCCCGCCGCCCGGAGGAATGCCGCCCGGTGGGATGCCGCCCGGTGGGATGCCGCCCGGTGGGATGCCGCCCGGCCAGCCCATGCCGTACGCGCAGCCGCCGAAGAAGGGCGGCGCCGGCAAGATCATCGGCTCGATCCTCGGGTTCTTGCTGATCGCGGGCGTCATCGCGGTCGTGAAGTTCGGCATCGGCAGCGGCATCAATGCCATCTCCACGCCGGACGAGAAGCCCGGTGAGTGCGCGAGCGTCACCGGCACCACGATGAGCCCGAAGTACAAGAAGGTCGACTGCGGTGCGACCGACGCGAACTACATCATCGCCAAGGTCACCAAGAGCACCACGGAAGCCTGCCCGAGCGAGGACTACGCGGAGTACACCGAGTCCGGTGGTCGCGGCTCCAACCTGAAGCTCTGCCTGGTCGAGAAGCTCGACGAGGGCAAGTGCTACCGGGAGGAGCTCGTCAAGATCAACATGGACGGCATGAAGCCCATCGCGTGCCCGGCGACCCCCAACGAGTTCGCCGTCACGAAGGTTCTCAAGATCGAGAAGTCGGTGAAGGCCGCGACCGCTGAGTGCGGCGAGGCGACCGCCATCTCCTACGCCGAACCGGCGCCCGGAATCACGTACTGCGTGAGTGTCGCAGAGGGCAAGTGAAAAAAGGCGGGCCGTGAAAAGCGGCCCGCCTTTTTCATGTACTGCGACAACTCATGTACTGCGACAACTAATTCGTCGTACCTGGCGGCAAAAGCTGCTGCACGTCCAGACGACCGGACAACACGTCCTCGGTGTCCATCATGTCGGCGACCCGCTGGAGCCGGATGGGGTTCAGCGACAGCGGGAACGTGCCCACGGACACGAGCGCGGCGGTCGGCTGGTCGACGTCCGCGTAGCTGGTCAGCGAGTCCTGCACGGCCAGCTTGTTGGCCTGTGCGCGCTGCTGGGCCTCACGCAGCACCTCCCGGAACACCTTGAGCGTCTTCGGGTTCGCCTCGGCGAACTTCTTCGTCGCCGCGTAACCGGACATCGGGAAGTCGAGTGTCGGGCCGCGCGCGGTGTCGGTGAGGATCTTCGCACCGATGTTGCGCTGGGCTTTCGTGATGAACGGCTCGATCATGAAGGCCGCGTCGACGGACCCGTCCTTCAGCGCCTTCTCCATGTCGCCGAAGGGCATCGGCCGGAACTTGATCTTCTGCTTCTCGACCGCTGCGGTGTCCAGCACGGCACGCGTGGTCAGCGCGCCGATGTCGGTGTCGCTGTTCACGGCGATGGTCGGCTGAGGCTTCTTGCCGGGGTCGTCGTAGTCCGACGCCGCGGACGTGACCAGCGCCATCGAGTTCGGGCCTGCCTGGTAGGCCTCGCCCTGCAGCTGCAGTTCGGTGCCCTCGGCAACGGACCGGAAGAGGCTGACGTGCGTCGCCCACGTGATGTCGAGCGTGGTGTCCAGCTGCTTGATGGCATCGGCCTCGGTGGGCTGGGTGACCAGGTTTACCTGCAGACCGGCCTTCTCGAACAGCTTCTCGGTCAGTGCGATCCGCAACGGGGCGACGTCGACGACCGGCAGCACGCCGATGCGCAGGATGTTGCGCTCCACGTCCGCGTTGCCGCCGTTCGACGAAGTTCCGAACAGGCTGCAGCTCGCGGTCAGAACACACGTGATGAGCACTGCGGCAAGCCGCAGAGCTTTGGCTCGGGTAGCCATGGCACCTCTCGCCGGTAGGCCTTGAGTAGCATCAAATGATCAGTGAGTGTCGCCACAGACCAGGTAGTCCGCAGTCCCAACTGCGCGTTCGGACGGACATGGGGCGTGCCGACAACCGGGGATGTTAACCACCTGAACGTATGAAACGACACCCCGTCTCGATACGGTGAGTGCTTCTGGAGACTTCCCCCGAGGAGGGGGTGGCCATTACGCTCCCCGCCGGGTGGCACAGGTCGCAGTAGAGGATCGTGTCTTCAGAACGGGGTAGGGCGCCTCACCGGGCGCACGGCCCCTGTGCTGCAATTCGGCCCGTTTGACGAGTCCATGCTCGGTCCTGGGGAGAGACCGGGACACTGCTGCTGGAAGAGGAAGCCCAGAGTGGCCCGACGTGAGAGAGGTCCCAGCCAGTTTGGCGTGGGTGACACCACACGCTCCGAAAGGCCCGAATCGGGTGACGGACTGGCTGCGCTGGGTAACGGAACCGTGACGGCGACACCGGACGTGGTGAAGGCCGACGGAACCGGATCCGGATCAGGACCTGCCGCCCGATCCGCGCCCTGGCGCCTGCGCAACTGGCGGTTGCGCACGAAGCTGCTCGCCGTGCTGCTCATCCCGACGGTCTGTGCGCTTGCCCTGGGTGGCCTGCGTGTGCGCACCGACCTCGAGGACGCCACGGAGTTCAACAACCTCGCGAACCAGATCCGCCTGGAGACAGCCGTCGCGGACCTGGTGCAGCAGCTGCAGCGCGAACGAGACCTGTCGGTCAGCTACGTCGCGTCGAACAAGAAGGTCGACCGCGTCGTCCTCGAGCGCCAGCTGCGCCGCGTCAACGACACCAGCGAGGCGTTCAGCAACAAGATCGCCGAGCTGAGCTCCGACCTGAACCCGGCCGCCGTCGAGCGGTTCCAGGTCGCGTTCAACCAGCTCAACCGCCTCAACAGCCTCCGCAACTCGGTGCGCGACACCCAGTACCCCGCGGAAGCCGTGCAGCGGACCTACTCGGAGTCCATCGAGACGCTCATCAACCTCGGTGAGCAGACGATCTCCGAGATCAACGACCCCGAGCTGGTGCGACTGCACCTGACCACGAACGCCATCGCGCGCATCAAGGAGCAGGAGTCCCTCAAGCGGGCGATTCTCCTCGACGTCTTCCAGCGCAAGGCGTTCACGCCGTCCCAGCTGCGTGCCCTGCAGGCGGCGGACGCCGAGCTCGAAGCGGCCCGCAACGACTTCCGCAAGTCCGCGACGCCCGAACAGGCCAAGATCTACGACGACACCGTCACCGGCCTGATCGTCGACACCGCGAACGACATGCAGGAATCGGCGATCAACCAGCAGTCCGGCACGGGCAAGAAGGACTTCACCCAGCTGACGTCCGAGAAGTGGGACATCGCCGCCACGCTGACGGTCAACCTGACCCGCGACGTGGAGAACCTGCTGGTCGAGCAGCTGCAGAACAAGACGGACATCGCCGCCGGCGACGCCCGCCGCAGTGCTTACATCCAGTCCGGCGTCGTGCTGCTGGTCCTCGCGCTCGCGTTGCTGATGGCGCTGTTCGTCGCCCGCTCGATCCTCAACCCGCTGCGCACGCTGCGCCGCGCCGCACTCGACGTCGCCGACCACGGTCTTCCGGACGCGGTCGAGCGGATCCTCGCGGACCCGAACCCGGAGGACGCGGCCAAGACCGCAGTCGAGCCGGTGCCGGTGCACACGCGTGAAGAGATCGGTCAGGTGGCGCGCGCGTTCGACGCGGTGCACGGTGAAGCGGTGCGACTGGCCGCCCAGCAGGCCCTCCTGCGTGACAACGTCAACGCGATGTTCGTCAACCTGTCCCGCCGTTCGCAGGCGCTGGTCGAACGCCAGCTGAACCTGATCGACCGGCTCGAGCAGGACGAGCAGGACCCGGACCAGCTGGCCTCGCTGTTCGAGCTGGACCACCTCGCCACTCGTATGCGCCGCAACTCGGAGAACCTGCTGGTTCTCTCGGGCACGGACCTCTCGCGGCGGCTGACCCGTCCCGTCCCGGCTGCCGAGGTTCTCGGCGCCGCGGTCTCCGAGGTCGAGCAGTACGCCCGCGTGCAGGTCGGTCAGACCCCGGACCTCACCGTCCAGGGCCGCGCGGTCAACGACCTCGTGCACCTCATCGCCGAGCTGCTGGACAACGCCACGGCGTTCTCCGACCCGGTCACCAAGGTCACCGTTCGCACGGCGAAGACCCGCAAGGGCGAGCTGGCGATCGAGATCCAGGACCGCGGTGTGGGCATGGGCGACCAGGAGATCCTCGACGCCAACGAGCGTCTGGCCGACCCGCCGGACGTCGACGTCGCCGTCTCCCGCCGAATGGGCCTGTACGTGGTCGCGCGGCTCGCCAAGCGCCACGACATCAAGGTCCGCCTGCGGGGCAACGAGGACATCGAAGGCGGTACGACCGCACTCGTGATCGTGCCGGAGACGCTCATCGCGATCCCCGGTCAGGCCATGCCGTCGACCCCGCCCTCGGGTTCGGGTTCGCTGGCCTCGGCGTTCGGCATGCCGACCCCGGCCCCCGGCCTGGCGTCCGCCGAGCTCACCACCGAGATCGGCACCACGGCCACCAGGGCGAGCGGCATCGCGGGCGCGTTCGGCGGTGCCACCGGCACCCAGCCGAGGATCGACGAGTCGAGCCCGAGCAACCCGAGCATCCCGGTCAGCTTCGTCCCGAGCGCACTCACCGACACCGGTGCGGGCGCCACGGGGATCCCCGTCTACAACGAGACGCCGATCGAGGACTCGACGCCGTCCGAGCGGTGGCGGCGAGACCAGCTGGCGGCCGTGGAGCCGGAGGGCTCCTTCGGCGAACCGACCCTCTTCACGGCTTACGAGGACCGTCAGGAAGACGACGGCGGCGAGATCTCCTTCGAGCCGGGCTACGAGACCACGCAGTTCGTGCCGATCCCTCCGCTCGACGCGGAACCGGCCGCGAGCAACGGCGTCTCGCGGGCCCCGGTCGAGACCGAGCTCGCGCACCGCAACGGCACCTCGGAAGCCTCCCGCAAGAAGGTCGAGCACGACCTGGACGCCCCGACCGAACGCCTCCCGATCTACGAGGCCGTTCTGTCGCAGTGGTTCCAGGCCGTCGGCAGCGAGACCTCGGCGTCCTCCGCGGCGCCGGTCCCGCCTGCCGCGGAGAGCTCGCCCGAACCCGCGGAGTCCAACGGACGTGTCGAGTCCAGGCTCGGCAGCAGCGTCGACCGCCTCGGCAACACCGACAAGGGTGGGGTCGAGTACATCGACGAGCCGGTGACGACCCCTCCGCTCTCGGACGGGCCTGAGCCGGAGCTGCCGACCCGCAAACCGAAGCCTGTACCGGCGGTGGCACCCACCACCACGTCGGCTGCCGGTCTGCCCGTGCGCCCGCCGCGCGCGAAGGTGCAGCCTGTGGTCGAAGAACCTGTGACCGCACCCGCCGAGCAGGAGCGAGTTGTGGAACCGGAGCCCGTTGTGGAGGAGACTCCAGCGGCGGCACCCACTTCTGAGTCGGCTTGGCAATCACCTGCCGATGAGGGATGGCACGCGGCTCAGGCGTTGTTGAACAAGGCGCCGGAGACGAAGACAACGGCAGGATTGCCAAAACGGACACCGAAGGCTCAACTAGTGCCAGGTTCGGCGGCACCCAAACCGCAGTCCCTGTCGCAGACGGCCCAGCGCCCGCCGCTGCCTCCGCGCTCTGCGGATGCGGTACGCGGACGGATGTCGAGCCTGCAGAGTGGTGTCAAGCGAGGCCGGCACGCATTGATCGAGGCATACGCTGGTGACCAATCGAGCCGGCAGAACGAGGAGCAGGAGTGACGACCGCAGCGCAGCCAGGCAGCTTTGGTTGGCTTATCACCGACTTCGTGCGGAGGGTGCCCGGCGTGGCACATTCCGTCGTGGTGTCCGCGGACGGGCTGTTGCTCGCGGGGTCCCAGGGTCTGCCCCGGGACCGTGCAGAGCAGCTCTCCGCCGTCGCGTCAGGGCTGGTCAGCCTCACACAGGGTGCTGCCCGCTGCTTCGAGGCAGGCGGGGTCAACCAGACCGTGGTCGAGATGGAGCGGGGCTACCTGTTCCTCATGTCGATCAGTGACGGCTCGTGCCTTGCCGTCCTCGCTGCACCAAACTGTGACATCGGTCTGGTGGCCTACGAGATGACGCTTTTGGTGGAGAGAGTCGGTCAACAACTCACCCCTGAGCTGCGCGCGCAGCTTCAGGGCGTGGTCCGTCGCTAGACCTCACTTGAAGTTCAGGGGTGAGAACAAATGGCTGGGAGATCTGGCGCTAGAGGCCGTGGCTTCGGTAGGAACTTCAACTACCAGGAGTGGGCTTCTGGTGGGTTCCAGTTCGACGAGCCTGACGCGATACCCCAAGAACCAGAGGAAGCCGAGGACGCACCCCACGATGAGCGGGTTACAGGGCAAGGGCTAGGCGATATGTCTCAGCGTGAGGTGGATGACTCGTCGTCGTATCCGTACGACGACGTGCCGAACCGGTTCGACATAGACGGGTACGGCACCGGGTTGTTCGGTGGCCCCGGTGCGGACCTCTTCGGCCAGCACGAGATGCCGGACGCCGTGCCGGAACAGCTGCCGTACACCACCGGGCCGCAGCCGGTGTACAGCACCGGTGCGCAGTCCGCTGTGCGTCCGGAGGAAACTTCTTCTGCGGACTCGGGTTCACTGGTGCGGCCGTACACACGCACCGGTGGACGCACACGACCCGACTACGACCTCGCCATCGAGGCTTTGATCTCGACCAGCGAGCGTGGCCTTGAACGGGATGCCGCAGTTCTTCCCGAGCACAGGTCGATCTGCGGGCTGTGTGTGGACACGCGGTCGGTGGCCGAGGTCGCGGCACTCCTACGCTTGCCACTTGGCGTCGTGCGGGTGTTGATCGGCGACATGGCAAGCATGGGATTGGTTTTGATTCACCAGGGCGGTCTGGTCGTGGGGGACCGGCCTTCCATGGAATTCCTGGAGAGGGTGCTCAGTGGGCTTCGCAAGCTCTAGTCCCCAGGGCGCCGAGGGCGCACGGAAGCCGACGACGTCTGCCAAGATCGTGGTGGCGGGTGGCTTCGGTGTGGGCAAGACGACGTTCGTCGGCTCGGTGTCCGAGATCGTCCCGTTGACCACCGAGGCGGTGATGACCGAGGCCAGCGCGGGGGTGGACGACCTCTCCGCCACGCCGAACAAGGTCACCACGACGGTCGCGATGGACTTCGGCCGCGTGTCGCTCGACAGCGACCTGATCCTGTACCTCTTCGGTACACCGGGTCAGCACCGGTTCTGGTTCATGTGGGACGACCTGGTGCGGGGTGCCATCGGCGCCATCGTGCTGGTCGACACCCGGCGTCTCGCCGACGCGTTCGCGTCGATCGACTTCTTCGACGACCGGCAGCTGCCGTACGTCGTGGGTGTCAACTGCTTCGACGGCCTCCTCCACCACAGACTGGAGGACGTCCGCGAGGCGTTGACGATCGACGAGTCCGTGCCGATCGTGACGTGCGACGCCCGGAACCGGCAGTCGACGAAGCAGACGCTCATCACGCTGGTGGAGCACGCGATGCGCCAGTGGATGTCCGTCCGCGCCGGCTGACCTCCCGCGCCGGGGACAACTGCAGAACGTGTGACGAGGCGAGCGCCACCTTCGGGTGCGGCGCTCGCCTCGTCGTTGCACATCTGGTTCAGCTCTGGGTCACGTCGTCCTGATGGCCTCCTCCTGGTCGGTGTGCGGGTTCGTCAGATGTGCAGCTGGACCAGGTTCGGCAGCAGGCAGACGCTGAGGATTCCCAGCGCGGTGATGTTGGGGCAGCCCGATGGCTCGACTTCTCCTGGGCAGTCCTCTTCCTCGTCGTCGCCCTTGGGCTCGTCGGTCAGCGCCGCGGTGTCGTCGGCGACGGTCGCCGGCACGGCCTGCTGAGCGGGTGCGGCGTCGGTGATCGTGACCGCGGACTCGAGCACGGGTGCGGCTTCGACCACAGGCGGCGGTGCCACCTCGGGTTCGGCCGGCGGTGGGGCGACCGCGACGTGCGCCGCGGGCAGGTCGACTGCGGCTGCGGCGGCCGCCTCGACACCGATGTGCGTGAACGGCACGCCGACCGACGCACCGGCCCAGATCTCCGCGTGGCCGATGTCCATCGCCAGCTGGATGCCCTCGTTCTCGTCGAGGTCGAGGGTGATGCCGCTGCCGGTGTTGAGGCTCGCGCCCGCGCCCAGACTGACCGGGATCGAGTCCACGTTGTTGTTGTAAGCACCAACGGTCACGTTGACGTTGTTGTCCGCGAGGATCTCGATGATCGGGTCGGCCTGGGCTGTTCCGGTTGTGAACGGCAAGGCGAACGCCAATGCCGTTGCGGTGAGGACGGCTCTACGCGCCCACCGGTTGATGGCCATTTGCGCTGCTCCTCCTTCGTCGAGTGGGCGTCGTGAAACGCTCACGCCACTCGACGCTAGGTCGCGACGCACACACGCAAGGGTGGACGTGCGTTCCTACCGGGGGATGACCGTCCGTCAGTCCTCGTCCACCAATGCGGCGGACGTGACGCGATGAAGAGGGAACCTGAGCACCTCTCCGTAGCTGTGGTCGTAGCCTTCCAACACGCCCCCGCCGACCACGTGCGGCTCGATCACGCGCTGCGCGGCCGTGCCGTGGGAGTCGACGAACCCGACGAGCACTCTGCGTCGCGCCCGTGCGGCCTGCTGGAGCAACGACAGGGTGGCGGACGGCCCGGCGCCGAGGTGTCCGGGGACGGCCACGCGTTCACCCCGTGGTGTCGCGGCGGCGCGATCTCCGGCTCGGACCAGCCGGACGAGTTCACCCAACCGCTCGTCGGCGGGCACAGGGGGTGACGCGACTTTCCGTGCCGTCCGCTGCCTCGGCGTGGTCCGGCGCCCGCCCGGTCGCAGGTCGAGCACCTGGCCGTCGGGGCCTTCCGCCGCCGGGGCGAACCCGGCCGAGCGCAGCCCCTCCAGCACGTCTGCCAGTGGCAACGGGCTGACCAGCACGGTCGGCGCGATCCGGCGCAGCTCCAGCCGGGTGGCCTCGGGGTGCGCGAGGACCTCGCTGATCAGCACCGGGTCGTCGCACCGCAGGAACGAGCCGGCCGCGCCGCCGCGCAGCCTGCCGTGCCTGCGCGCGGCGTCGTCGATCAGGTAGCTCAGCGACTGCGGAACGGGCGTGCGCGAGCGGATCTTGAAGAGTTCCTGCAGCTCATCGGCGGTGCGACCGGAGTCGAGCGCACGGCGGACGGTGGCCTCGTTGATCCGGTAGACGGTCGCGCTGCCCGCCGACTCGACGTTCGCGACGAGCGCCATCTCGTCCGCGAGCTCGGGTTCGAGCCGGCCGGGCGCGACGACGGTGAGGTCGGCCTGCACCAGCACGTGGTCGAGAGGAGCGGGCAACGCGTCGCCGAGGGTCTTGGCGGCGTGGCCGGGGCCCTCGTCGAGCAGCACGCGGCCCGCACTGGTGATCCCGCCGAGGGCCAGCACGCCGACCGCGGTGCCCTCCTCGATCGTCCAGCGCACGAGCTCGTCGCGCTGCCGGCCGCCCTTGCGCGGCGCACGCCAGCCGAGCAGTGCGGCCAGGTCCGCCGGGTTCGCGATCGCCGTGCCCTTGGGGAACGCGGCCAGCGCCTCCAGGACCCAGCGGCGGTCGCGGGGCGCCTGGGCGCGCCGGATCTCGTCCGTGAGCGGGGTGAAGAGCTTGTCCTTCTCGTCGCGGCGGCCGATCAGCGCGGGCAGCCGCGGCAGCTCCAGCCAGGCGTGCGCGATCGTGGCCCAGCGGACCTCGGTGGTCGCGGCGAGCCACACGTCGGCCTTGGTCGTCGGCACCCACTCGGGCTCGGCGGCCTCGGTGTTGGCGGCCAGGTCGGCGCCGACCACGAGCTCGATCAGCAGCGCGGCGCGGCGTTCGTCGACGTCGAGGTCCTTGGCGGCCTTGCGCAGCTCGCGCACACCCAGCCCGCCGGTCCGCAGCACCCCCGGCGGTTCGGCGGACCAGCTCGCGATCAGGTTCTCGACGTGCCGGACGAGCTCCAGCGCCTCACCGCCGCCGGTGGCGTCGATGCTGACCGGCTGGAGGCTCGTGGTCTTCGGCTTCGGCTCGGCGACCTGGATCGGGCCGAGCGGGCGCTCACCGCGGAACTGGAGTGCGATCTCTCGTGGCAGCTCAACGGTGCCGGGGTCGCGTCGCAGCAGCAGACCGCGCGCGAGGAGCCGTTGCACCGGAGTCTCGGCCTTTTCCAGCGGCACGACGCGGGAAGCGTCCTTGGTGTCGCCGATGGGCGGCCCTGCGGCGAGCTTCTGCAGGACCCGTTGCTCGCCCTCGGTGATGCCCAGCAGGTCGTACGTCTGCCCGGTCGCCCGGCCCAGCCCGCCGGGGTACGTGCCGAACGCCTCCCGGGTGACCGGAGGGACCGACATCGCGTCGTCATCGCCCCACACGAGCGCGAGAGCGCGCAGTTTCGCGACGGCCAGCTTGAGCGGCTTGGGCTTCACGTCCGGCCCGAGCACCTGCGCGAGTGTGGCCAACGCCACGGGCTCGGTGTCCGCGCCCTGCACGACCAGGCCTTCGAGCACGGCCAGCGTGAAGGTGTCGAGGTCCTCGCAGGCGCGCGCGATCGACGCCCTGGTGCCGACCCGTGTCGCGAGCACGGACATATCGGCAGGTGGGGGCGTTGCCAGGTCAGGACGCGCGCGCAGGAGTGCCACGAGTGCGGCGTCGTCCTGGGCGCGCAGCCAGTCGGCGAGAGTGATGCCGGACATTCTCACCACGGTATATGGGCCGGTCGAGAACTCGTCGTGCTCTGTCACACTTGTCGCGTCATTGGGCACCACCGAGGAGGAGAACGTGGCGAAAGGACGCCCTGGACGGGTCGACCCGCACTGGCCGGAAGGCCCCGACGGCGGTCACCCGGTCACCGAGCTCACGAGCGACTCGCAGGGTGCGCTCTCCCCGTTCGGCTCGGTGACGTTCCCGCTGTCGGCAGAAGACCTCGGCTACACCCACCCGGTAACCGAGATCAACAAGTCCTGACTTTCAGTACGCGGGGAGCTTTCGTACTGCAGGACCGTACGCGGGGCCCCCGCGTGTGGTCCTGCCAAACGAAAGCTCCCCGCGTGCGTTTGTCAGGCGAGGCTTAAGAGTGTCGAGTCGCGTTAGTACCGGAAAGAGGCCGGGGATAGGCTCGTTTCCCGCGTGAGCAGCAAGTAGTGGGAGGAAGACGATGCCGGTCCCCGGCCCTGGTTACTCGATCACCGTTCGCCTGGAGGCGCCGCCGTCAGCGAGCGCCGCGGGTGACCTCACGACGGCCGTCGGCCGCGCCGGCGGGGTGATCACGGCGTTCGACGTCGTGGAGTCGCACAACGACCGCGTCGTCATCGACCTCACTTGCAACGCCCTCTCCGCGAACCACGCGAAGGACATCACCGACACGCTGGAGACGCTGCCCGGCATCGTCGTCCGCAAGGTGTCGGACCGCACGTTCCTGGTGCACCTCGGCGGCAAGATCGAGATCGCGTCCAAGGTCCCGCTCCGCAACCGTGACGACCTCTCCCGCGCGTACACGCCGGGTGTTGCCCGTGTGTGTGAGGCCATCGCCAAGAACCCGGACGACGCGCGCCGCCTGACCATCAAGCGCAACACCGTCGCCGTCGTCACCGACGGTTCGGCCGTGCTGGGCCTCGGCAACCTCGGTCCCGCCGCCGCACTGCCCGTGATGGAGGGCAAGGCCGCGCTGTTCAAGAAGTTCGCCGGCGTCGACGCCTGGCCGGTCTGCCTGGACACGCAGGACACCGAGGAGATCATCCGCGCGGTCGAGCTCATCGCTCCCGTGTACGGCGGCATCAACCTCGAGGACATCTCCGCGCCGCGCTGCTTCGAGATCGAGGCCCGCCTGCGCGAGAAGCTCGACATCCCGGTGTTCCACGACGACCAGCACGGCACCGCCATCGTCGTGGTGGCCGCGCTGCGCAACGCGCTGCGGGTCGTGAACAAGGACATCAAGGACTGCCGCATCACGGTCTGCGGTGTCGGCGCGGCCGGTTCCGCGATCATCCGGCTGCTGCAGGCCCAGACGCCGGGCGACATCATCGCCGTGGACGTCGACGGCATCGTGCACCGCGACCGCCCCGGCCTGGACTCGAACCTGAAGTCCATCGCCGCGTCCACGAACAAGGACAACCAGTCCGGCCGCCTGCACGACGCCCTGGTCGGCTCGGACGTCTTCATCGGCGTCTCCGCTCCCAATCTCTTCGGTGCGGAGCAGGTCGCGACCATGGCCAAGGACGCCATCGTCTTCGCCCTGGCCAACCCGGACCCGGAGATCGACCCGATGGAGGCCCAGCAGCACGCCGCCGTCGTCGCGACCGGCCGCTCGGACTTCCCGAACCAGATCAACAACGTGCTGGCGTTCCCCGGCGTGTTCCGCGGCCTCCTGGACGCGCACGCTCGCACCATCACCGACGCGATGCTGCTGGCCGCCGCGCAGGCCATCGCGGACGTGGTGGACGGCAGCCGCCTCAACGCGTCGTTCATCGTGCCGTCGGTCTTCGACAACACGGTTGCTCCGGCCGTGGCCGAGGCAGTCCGGAAAGCGGCCACTTCGTAGGTAGTTCGGCACGGGCCGTCGCCTTGGACCAGGCATACGATCTCGGTATGACCAAGCAGTTCACCCACCTGGACTCACAAGGCGCGGCCCGCATGGTCGACGTCTCGGGCAAGGAGCAGACGACCCGGACGGCCGTGGCCACCGGTGTCCTGCACACGACGGCCGAGGTGGTCGAACTGCTCGGCGCCGACGGCCTGCCCAAGGGTGACGCCATGGCCACCGCCCGGATCGCGGGCATCATGGCCGCCAAGCGCACCTGGGAGCTCGTCCCCCTCTGCCACCCGATCTCGTTGTCGTCGGTGGTCGTGGACCTGGCACTGGCCGACTCGGCCGTCCTGATCACCGCCACGGTCCGCACCACCGACCGCACGGGCGTCGAGATGGAAGCCCTCACCGCCGTCTCGGTGGCGGGCCTGACCCTGCACGACATGGTCAAGTCCGTCGACCCGGCCGCCACCCTGGACGCCGTGCGCGTCGAACGCAAGGAAGGCGGCAAGTCGGGCCTGTGGGAGCGTCCGTGAAGGCAGTGGTCATCACCGCCTCCAACCGCGCCGCCGCCGGCGTCTACGCCGACCGCAGCGGCCCCATCATCACCACCTGGCTGGCCGACCGGGGCTTCTCGGTCTCCTCACCGGTCGTCGTGCCGGACGGCGAACCCGTCCGCGAGGCTTTGAGCACGGCCGTCTCGCAGGGCGCGGACCTCGTGCTGACGACCGGCGGCACCGGCATCAACCCGACCGACCGCACCCCGGAAGCCACCCGCGCGGTCCTGGACTACGAGATTCCGGGCCTGGCCGACGTCATCCGGATGTCCGGCTGGCCCCGCGTACCGGGTTCGGTTCTGTCTCGCGGCGTGGCCGGTGTCGCGGGCCGGACCCTGATCGTCAACCTGCCGGGTTCGACCGGCGGAGTCCGGGACGGCCTGGACGTTCTGGCCACCGTCGTAGAGCATGCGTTGGACCAATTGCGCGGAGGTGACCACAAATGAGCGTCGTGCTGAGAGCAGCAGTGACCGAAGAGCCCCTCTCGGTGGCTGAACACGAGGCCCTGGTCACCTCGGACCGGGCAGGCGCGATCGTCACCTTCTCGGGCGTGGTCCGCGACCACGACGGCGGCCGCAGCGTCCTGGAACTCGAATACCACTCCCACCCCTCCGCGGCCGACGTCGTGGCCGAGGTGGTCGAGTCGCTCGCCGAGAAGTACTCGGGCGTGCACGGCATCGCCGTCTCGCACCGGGTGGGCCCGCTGAAGATCGGCGACGTGGCCCTGGCCTGTGCCGTGGCGGCAGAACACCGCCAGGAAGCGTTCTCGTTGTGCGCGGACCTCGTCGACGAGGTCAAGGCCCGGCTTCCGGTCTGGAAGCGCCAGGTCTTCGCCGACGGCAAGGACGAATGGGTCAACTGCCCCTGAAAACGCAGGCAGGGACCTCACCGTCGGGGGGTAACGGTGAGATCCCTGGTCCTGCGTCAGCCCGGACACACCCGGGGCTGACCGAAATTCAGGCGGAAACCCAGATCAGAGCTGGATCTTGGCGCCCGGGAAGATCAGGTCCGGGTTCGTGAGGAAGTCCTTGTTCTTCTCCACGATGGCCTGCCAGCCGCCGGCGACCTTGTTCTCGTCGGCGATCTTGGACAGCGTGTCGCCGGCCTTGATCTCGTAGTTGCCGTTCGGGTTCGACTTCGAACCCGGGAGCGCGACAACCGGCGCCTGCTGCACCGGCGCGGCGGCCGTGCGCTGCTGCGGCGCAGCCTTGCGCTGCGGCTGAGCCTGCTGCGGGGCCGGCGCGGTCTTGCCCGCGTAGGCGCCGACGCGCTGGCTGCAGACTGGCCACGCCTTGGCGCCCTGCGTGCGGAGCACGTTCTCAGCGACGCGGATCTGCTCCGCGCGGGAAGCGTTGGCCGGGTTGCCGGAACCACCGTTGGCGTTCCAGGTGCCCTGCGTGAACTGCAGGCCGCCGTAGTAGCCGTTACCGGTGTTGGCACCCCAGTTGCCACTGGCCTCGCACTGCGCGAGTGCGTCCCAGTCCATTCCCTGAGCGTTGGCGGTGCCAACGGCCAGGCCCAGAGGGGCTGCGGCGATGATGCCGGCAGCCGCGACCTTGGCGATAGTGCGAGCGGCGGAACCCTGCTTGCCCTGCTTGCCTCGGTTGAAAGCCATGTGCCTCTCGGTCCACCACACCTGCGGTCAGGAACTCGGGTTCGGGGCCCGGTACGTCCCTGCGTCCCAGTCCGGCGGTATCTCTCGCTCGGGGTTTGTTCCGGAGAACCCTCGGACTGGGTTCGGTGTTGGTCCTCCGGTCGTGCTCGTGGCCGGTTCGGGGCCAGCCGAGGAGCGACGGTACGTAACCGGCGAGGCGCTCACCAAACGTATCAAGCTGTGATGCGCATCACAGTAACGTTTTGGAGCGTTGTGTGGAGCCTACAAAACTGCAGCTCAGGACCGTCGTTATCGGTCCGTATCCGTTCTGAGATCGGCCGAGATCTATTACGGAAAGTGAGGCGTGGCTCACGGCCTTTGGGCCATCGGAGACGCTCTCCTCACGGTCGAGGGACGGGTTTCGAGCGGAACTGGCCGCGCTCTCGGCGTCGAACGCCCTGGTGCTCGATCTCCGGGCGCCCGGCATCGGCAACTATCTGGACGAGGCGATGGCGCGCACGCCTGCGGAGCTGGAGCACCTCGACGCCGACGCGCTCGAAAGCCGTGCGTTCCTGCGGATCGAACACAGGGCGCCTCGCGGAGGCCGCCGACGAGCACGAGCGGTCGTTGGCGGTCTCGCAGCAGGAGGGGTTCGCCAGGGGTGAGGTCCAGTCGCTCGTCGGGCTGGCCGCCCTCCGGTACGCCACCGAGGCCGACCAACGCGCCGAACGCGCGCAGCTTCGGGTTCGGCACGATGAACGCATGAGGATCGAGGCGTTGCGCGCGGCGCTGGCGGCCAGGCCGGGTCAGCCGGTGCCGTTCGACGAGCTGGTCGACGCCGTCTGGGGTGACGATCAGCCGTCGAACCCCAGGGGCGCGCTGCGCAACCTCGTGCAGCGGCTGCGCGCGACCGACCAGGTGGTCACCGAGCCGTCCGGCTACCGGCTCGTGCTGCGCAAGCCCGGCCCCCGCCAGCTGCCGGCCGACCTCCCGGACTTCGTCGGCCGCGCCGACGAGATCGCGAAGGCCCTCGGCTCGGTGGCACCGGTGCTGGCGATCACCGGGCCGCCCGGTGTCGGCAAGACCTCGCTGGCCGTCCACATCGCACATCAGCTGCACGACCGGTTCGCCGACGGCCAGCTGTACGTGAACCTCCGCGCCTTCTCGCCGGGAGCGCCGGTCACGCCGGAACAGGCGGTGTCGCGGTTCCTGCGTGCGCTCGGTGCCGAGGAGGTGCCGGTCGACCTGGCCGCGCAAACCGAGCTGTACCGGCAGATGACCGCGGATCGCGCGGTGCTGGTCGTGATCGACAACGCCACCCGTGAGCTGCTCGGCCCGTTGCTGCCGGCGGGTGAGCGCACGAAGGTGATCGTCACCAGCCGCACCGACCTGCCGGAGTTCGAACAGCTCCGGCTCGGTGTGTTCGGGCACGGTGAGGCGCAGGACCTGTTGTCGCACCTGCACATCGGTGGCAGCCGGGCCGAACGGGCCGAGCTGGCGCGGCTCTGCGGGCACCTGCCGCTGGCGTTGCGGATCGCTGCCGCGAACGTCGCGGACGGCCACCTGCCGGACTACCTGACCGAACTGCGCGGCGACGACCGGCTGGGCGCGCTGGAGATCGAAGGCGACGCGGCGGTGTGGGCGACCTTCGAGCTCTCGTACCGCGCGCAAACCCCTGCGGCGCAACGGTTGTTCCGGCTGCTCGGGCACGTGCCGGGACCGGACTTCGGGGTCGGCGGCGCGACGGCGTTGCTCGGCGAGGACGCGACGAGTCCGCTCGGCCAGCTCGTCGACGCGAACCTCGTGCACCGCGCGCAGGACCGGTACTCCTTGCACGACCTGCTCCGCATCTACGCGATGAGGCTCGCCCCACCTGAGCTCGGCCGCCTGCACGACTACTACCTCGTCAACGCGGACGCGGCGGGCCGCGCGCTGCACCCGGAGTTCAGCAGGTTGCCGTTGCCGCAGATCGCGGACGGGGTGCCGCGGCACGACATGAAGGACACGCCAGAAGCGCTCGCCTGGCTCGACGCGGAACGGGCCGACGTCGTGGCGGCGATCTTCGCGGCGCCGGACCAGCCGGTGACGTGGCTGCTCGCCGACGCCATGCGGGCCTACTTCTACTTCCACAGCCATCTCGTCGACTGGGTCGCCACGGCGAGGACGGGACTGAGCGCGGCCCGGCTGCACCAGGACCGCACCGCCGAGGCCACCATGCGCGGCTCACTCGGCCTCGCGCACTGGCGCGGTGGTCAGTTCGCCGAGGCGCTGACCGAGTTCGAGTCGGCGGTGGGGGTGGCGAGGGAAATCGGCGACGAGCAGGCGCTCGGTTCGTCGCTGATCAACCTCGGCATCGTGAACTGGGAGTACGGCCGTCTCGCCGCGGCGGCCGACGCGCTGCGCGAGGCGGTGCGGATCATCGGGGAGAACCCGCCCGCCCTGTACAACCTCAGTGGCATCCACATGGATCTCGGGCCCCTCGACCTCGCCCTGTCCTACGCGCGGGACGTCGCACGGATGTCCGCGGAACAGGGCATCCCCACTGGTCGGGCGTTCGCGGGGACGCATCTCGCCGACGGCTACCTGCTCGTCGGCGACTTCGAGCGCGCCACCGAGGAGCTCGACGCGGTCGCGTCGCTGATCGACGAGCCGTCGCTGGGAGCCGCGTTCGTCGCGCGCACGCTCGACACCCGCGCCCTGGTGGACGTGGCCCGCGGCCGGTTCGCCGACGCCGAGACCGGTGCACGTCGCGCACTGGAGATGGCGGTCGAGTGCGACGACCCGAAGTCCGAGGCGGACATCTGCAACACCCTCGGCCTGGTCTCGTACGGGCAGGGTCGGTTCGAGGACGCGCTGCTGCACCACCAGCAAGGCCTCGAACTGTCCCGCAAGGTCGGCTTCCTGCGCGGCGAGGTCGACGCGCTGACCGGTCTGGCCGCGGCTCAGCGCGCGCTCGGGCACCTCAGCGCGGCCTTCGAGCACGCGGTCGAGGCTGCCGCCGCGGCCGAACGCGGGCAGTTGAACGTGCGACTCGTGCCCGCGCTGGCCGCACTGGCCGAGGTCCACCGGGAGATGGGCGACGAGGAGGAAGCCGAACGGTGCCGCTTGCGCGCGCTGGAGCTCGCCCGCGAGACCGGACGCCGAGCGTGGGCGGAGAAGCTGGAGGTTGCGCGAGGCCGATAGATGATGGCGTCATGAGTGGGGAGTCGAGACTGGCCGCGCTGCACAGGGCGCTGACCGCCGGGGCTGGTCAACCGGTGTTGTTCGGGGATCTCGTCCGCGCGGTCTGGGGCGACGCCCCGCCGGCCCATCCGATGTCCGCGTTGCGCAGTCTGGTCAAGCGGCTGCGGAGGTCCGTCGACGACGAGATCGTCACCGACGCTTCCGGCTATCGGCTCGTCGTGCGTGCGCCGGGCCCGCAGCAACTCCCGGCGAACCTGCTGGACTTCGTCGGCCGGGAGAACGAGCTCACCGCGCTGGCGGCGTCGGACGCTCCGGTGCTGGCGATCACCGGTCCGCCGGGCATCGGCAAGACCGCGCTCGCGATCAGGCTGGCGCATCGGATCCGCGACCGGTTCCCGGACGGTCAGTTGCACGTGAACCTGCGCGGGTTCGCGGCGGGACCGGCGGTCACCGTCGAGCAGGCGCTCGGCCGGTTCCTGCGTTCGCTGGGTGTGCTGCCCGCGAAGGTCCCGCTCGACCTCGATGAGCAGGTCGAGCTGTACCGGTCGAAGCTGCGTGGTCGCCGCGTGCTCGTGGTGCTCGACAACGCCACCGAGCTGAGCCCGCTCGTCCCGGACGTCGACGGCTGCACGGCCATCGTGACCAGCCGCAACGAGCTCCCGGGTCAGATCCGGCTGGACGTGCTGGCCGACCACGAGGCCACCCAGCTGCTCGACCGGTGGCAGATCGACGGTTCGTCGCAGGACCGCGCCGAGCTGATCGAGTTGTGCGCGCATCTGCCGCTCGCGCTGCGGATCGCGGGCGCGCACCTCGCCGATCGCCACCTGCCCGACTACATCGCCGACCTGCGTGGTGACGGCAGACTGGACGCGCTGGAGATCGAGGGCGACGCGGCGGTGCGGGCCGCGTTCTCCTTGTCCTTCAAGGCTTTGCCGGACGACGCGCGCCACCTGTTCGGTCTGCTCAGCGTCCATCCCGGCGCCGACTTCGACCTGCCGGACACCGCCGTGCTCGCTGAATCGTCGCTTGAGGACAGTGCGGAGCTCGTGGGGGTGCTGGTGCGGGCAGGCCTCGTCCAGCAGTCAGGCGAACGGTTCCAGCTGCACGACCTGATCCGGCTCTTCGCCTCCGAGCAGATGGGCGCGGAGGGGCCTGCCGCCCTGCGCCGGTTGTTGTCCTACTACCTGGACACCGCGCGCCATGCCAGCGACCTCGCCGCCACCCCGCTCAAGCGGCTCGACCCGCTGCCGGTCGAGCTGACCGGTCGCAGGTTCGCGAGCTCCGAGGAGGCGCAGGACTGGCTCGACGCGAAGCGTTCGACGCTCGTGGCGGCGGTGGCGGCCGCGCCGCACCCGTTCGCGAGCCATCTCGCCGACTCGGTGCGCGGCTACCTCGTCTTCGGCGGCTACCGGCCGGAGTTGGACGTGGTGCTGACCGCCGGTCTCGCGTCGGCGCGTGCCGCGGGTGACGTCGACTGCGAGGTCGCGATGCTCAACGGGCGCGGCCAGGTCCACTTGTTCCGAGGCGAGCACAGCGCCGCGCTGGAGGTGTTCGGCCGCGCCGCCGAGCTGGCCACGTCCGACCTGATGAAAGCGGTCTTCCTCGGCAACACGGGCTTGGTGAAGAGGGAGCTCGGAGATCTCGACGGCGCGCTGACGGACCTGGAAGAGGCGCTGCCGCTGTCGCCGGGAGAGCCACCTCTGCACGTCACCGTGCTGTTCAACCTGGGCACGGTGCTCGGTGCCCGCGCCGAGCTGCGCAAGGCGATCCAGTACTTCGAGGAGGCCGTGCGGCTGGGGGAGGTGCACGGGTACAAGCTCAAGATCGCGGTGGCCGAGGAGTGCATCGGGATCGCCTGCGTCGAGCTCGGGCAGTACGAGGAGGGACGGAGGCATCTGGAGGCCGCGTTGGCCGGTTACCAGGACGCCAAGGCTGCGGACCCCGTGCCGAACGTGCTGACCAGCTTGGCCGACATCGCGACGGCGACGGGTGCCGACGAGCTCGCTCGGACGTTGGCGTCACGGGCCCTGGAGGGGGCACGGCAGATCACCGCTGATCACGTCGAGGTCGATGCGCTGGTCGTGCTGGGGGATCTGGAGGCAGCGGTCGAGCTGGCGAACCGGGTCAACTATCCGATGGGACGGCGCAGGGCTCAGCTGATACTCGCGCGGCACGATCCGGAACTGGCACGCGAGCTGCTGCGGGACGTGCGGGACAACAACGCCCTGCTGATGGAGTCCAAGTCACTGCTGGTGCTGGCGGAGGCGACCGGGGACGTCGCCGTTGCGAAGGAGGCGCTGGAACTGGCGAAGGCCCGCGAACAGCGCGCGGTGGTGGCCCGTGCGGAGGCGTTCCTGAGCGCTCAGCCGCCCGCGAACGGCGGCAGCACGTCCAGCTGAGCGCCCGCGGGCACCCGCACGGAGGTGTCGCGCACCGCGACGCCGTCCAGCAGGAAGCTGGACGCGGCGAGGACCTTGCCGAGCTTGTCGCCGTGCCGTTCGCCGATGGTGCTCACCACGAGTGCCACGGTGGGCTCTGGCGAGTCGAGCAGGAGGTCCTCGTCGGCCACCCCGGCCGCGGCGCGCGCGCCCGCGAAGTACCTGATCTTCACGCCGGTCACGCTCATCCTCCGATTGCGCTCATGGGACGGTCGGGCTGGTGGAAGCCCGCGTCGTTGATGCCGTGGCCGGCCGCCTTGGCCCACATCGTGGCACGCCACGCGTCGGCGATCGCCTCGTCGGGGCTGCCGTCGCGCAGCAGCGTGCGCAGGTCGGTCTCGGTCTGGCTGAACAGGCAGTTGCGGATCTGGCCGTCCGAGGTCAACCGGGTCCGGTCGCAGGCGGCGCAGAACGGCCTGGTCACCGACGCGATCACGCCGACCGTCGCGGGACCGCCGTCGACCAGCCAGCGCTCGGCCGGCGCACCACCGCGCGGGGTCTCCGACGGCGTGAGCGTGTAGGCGGACGAGAGCATCGTGAGGATCTCGTCGGCCGTGACCATGTTCGTGCGCGTCCAGCCGTGCTGCGGGTCGAGCGGCATCTGCTCGATGAACCGCAGCTGGTAGCCGTTCTCGACGCAGAACCGCAGCAGCGGGACGGCCTCGTCCTCGTTCATGCCGCGCAGCAGCACGGAGTTGACCTTCACCGGTTCCAGGCCCGCTTCGCGAGCGGCGTCCAGGCCGTCCAGCACGTCCGTGATGCGGTCGCGCCTGGTCAGCGTGGCGAAGCGGTCGGGGTCGAGGGTGTCCAGCGAGACGTTGATCCGGTTCAGGCCGGCGTCCTTGAGCGACTGGGCCCTGCGCTTGAGACCGATGCCGTTCGAGGTCATCGACATGCGCGGCCGCGGCTCCAGCTCGGCCGTCGCGGCGATGACCTGCTCCAGGCCGCGGCGCAGCAACGGCTCGCCGCCGGTGAAGCGGATGTCCGTGACGCCCAGGTCGACGACCGCGATGCGCATCAACCGGATCAGCTCGGCGTCCGTGAGCAGCTCGTCCTTCTGCAACCAGTCGAGGCCCTCGGCGGGCATGCAGTAGGTGCAGCGCAGGTTGCAGCGGTCGGTCAGGCTCACGCGGAGGTCCTTTGCGACCCGGCCGAACCTGTCGACGAGCAGCGGCGAGTCCGGTCGTGCCGACACGTCAGGCGTACCGCGCACGACGGGTAGTCCCAAGTCCACTGCTGTCACCCTGACCAGGGTAATGAACATCCTCTTGTGGATGACGCTACAAATAGCGTTTCTCACGTTCCGCCCGTTTGGAGCACTGTCACAAGGAATTGTCTTAGTGGCTAAGATGTTCAACATGGAACCTGAGGCGCTGGAGAGGTTCACCTGGTACATGCGGGAGCAGAGCGCGCTCACCGTCATGTTCCACACGAAGGTCGCGAGTCAGATGGGCCTGTCCGCGACCGACGAGAAGTGCCTCGATCTCGCCATGCGGGCGGACGGACCCGTCACCGCGGGCCGGATCGCCGAGCTGTCCGGCCTCTCCACCGGTGCCGTCACGGGTGTCATCGACCGCCTCGAACGTGCCGGTTTCGTCCGTCGTGTCCGGGATCCGCACGACCGCCGCAAGGTGTTGGTCGAGGTCGCGATCGGGGACCTGGAGAAGTTCGGCCAGCTCTTCGAGGCAGCGCGGCTGAGCCTGATCGAGGTGCTCAGCGACTTCGACGACGATGAACTTCAGGTGATCGAGCGTTATCTCAAGCGCCAGATCGAGACGTTCCGCAAGCGCGTGATCGATACTTAGGCCCATGTGGCACTACTTGATGGACATGGACGGTGTTCTGGTTCACGAGGAGCACCTGATCCCCGGCGCTGACGAGTTCGTCGCGGAGCTCCGCTCCTCCGACACCCCGTTCCTCGTGCTCACGAACAACTCCATCTACACGCCACGGGACCTGCGCGCGCGTCTGCAGCGCACCGGCCTGGACATCCCGGAGAAGTCCATCTGGACCTCTGCCCTGGCCACGGCCCGCTTCCTCGACTCGCAGCGCCCGAACGGCTCGGCGTTCGTGATCGGTGAGGCCGGCCTCACCACCGCGCTGCACGAGATCGGCTACGTGCTGACCGACCGCGACCCGGACTACGTGGTGCTCGGCGAGACCCGCACCTACAGCTTCACCGCCATCACCAAGGCCATCCGCCTGGTGGAGGAAGGCGCGAAGTTCATCGCGACGAACCCGGACGCGACCGGACCTTCGAGGGAAGGTTCACTGCCCGCGACCGGCGCCGTAGCCGCGTTGATCGAGCGCGCCACCGGCCGTGAGCCCTACTACGTCGGCAAGCCGAACCCGTTGATGATGCGGTCGGCCCTGCGCGCGCTGGGCTCGCACTCCGAGAACGCGCTGATGATCGGCGACCGGATGGACACCGACGTGCGTTCCGGTCTCGAAGCCGGTCTTTCCACGATCCTGGTCCTGTCCGGGATCTTCACCGCCGAGCACGCCGAGATGTACCCGTACCGGCCGACGCGCGTGCTCAAGTCGATCGCCGAGCTGGTCGGTCACTCTCAGGACCCGTTCGGCGAGTGGGCCGGCTGACGTTCGGACGGCGGCAGGCGGCGTGCACCGGGCCCTCCGCGGCCCAGCACGTCGCGCGGGTTCCTCAGGTGGCACGACCGCAGTGAGAGACAGCCGCACCCGATGCAGTCGTCGAGGGTGTCGCGCAACGCGTGCAGCTGGGCGATGCGCGCGTCGAGGATGACGCGCCACCCCTTGGACAACCGCGTCCAGTCCTCGCGCGTCGGTGTGCGTTCACTGGGGAGCTGATCCAGGGCTTCCTTGATCGTCGCCAGCGGGATGCCGACGTTCTGGGACGTCCTGATGAACGCGACCCGGCGCAGGGTGTCCCGGCTGAAGCGGCGCTGGTTGCTGGTCGTGCGGGTGCTGCGGATGAGGCCCTGGCGCTCGTAGAAGTGCAACGCGGAGATCGCGACGCCGCTGCGTTCGGCGACCTGTCCGACGGTCAGTTCGTGGAACGTGGTGCGCGCCCTCGGCATGCTCGCGAACGTAACACTTGACCTCAACCAAAGTTGAGGCCAGACGATCGTGATCGTTCATCAATCACGATCAAGGAGCATCCGTGACCTCTGTCCTCGTCATCGGCGCCACCGGCAACCAGGGCGGCGCCGTCGCCGACCTGTTGCTCGACCACGGCCACGACGTCACCGCCTACGTGCGCTCGCCCGAGTCACCCTCCGCGCAGGCCCTGTCCGCCGCCGGCGCACGACTGGTCACCGGCGACCTCGCCGACCCGCAGGCACTCGCCGGCGCCGCCAGAGGCGTCGACGCGATCTTCGGGCTCTCGGTGCCGTTCGGCTCGGGAGGCAAGGACGAGGAGGTCGCCCAGGGGCGGCTCCTCGTCGACGTCGCGGCGAAGACCGGTGCGCATCTCGTCTACTCGTCGGTGCGCGGTGCCGACCGGATGACGGCGACCGACATCGACCACGCCGACAGCAAGCAGCTCGTGGAGGCCTACCTGCGTGAGCAGCAGGTCCGGGCGACCGTTCTGGGGCCTGTCTACTTCATGGAGAACGTCCTCAACCTCGGGTTCAGCCGCCTCACCGACGGCGTGCTGGCCAACCCGTTGTCCGCGGGCAAGCCTCTGGACCAGGTCACCGTGAGGGACATCGCCGGCCTCGCCGTGCACGCCGTCGAGCAGCCGGACCGGTTCGCCGGCAAGCGGATCGACATCGCCTCCGACCGGGTCACCGGTGCGGAAGCGGCGCGGATCCTCAGTGACGTGCTCGGCCGCGAGATCCCCTATCAGCAGATGCCGTCGGCCCAGGTCCGCCAGTGGGCCGGTGACGAGATCGCCGACATGTTCCAGCGGTTCGAGGACAACACCGACTTCCTCGACATCGAGACCCTGCACGCCTCCTACCCCGGCGTGACCTGGCACAGCTACGCCGAGTGGGCGAGGACCGTCGACTGGGACCGCGTCCTGAGCGGCCCGGCGAGAGCGTGAACAGGGCTGGCCACTGACGGACGAGGACAAATCACCTATCGTCGCGGACGTGGACACGGATCGACGCCCGATGCACGTCGTTGGAGACGTGCACGGGCACCTCGCCGAACTGACCAGAGCCCTGCACGTCGCTGAACTGTGCGACGAGGAGGGGCACTGGACGGGCGGTGAGGCCGAGCTGTGGTTCCTCGGCGACTTCGTGGACCGCGGGCCGGACGGCGTCGGTGTGATCGACCTGGTCATGCGGCTGGGCGAGGAGGCGGCCGAGGCCGGGGGCGCGGTCAACTCGTTGATCGGCAACCACGAGGTGCTGCTGCTCGGCATGCACCGGTTCGGCGACGAGCAGGTGCCGGACAGCGCCGGGCCGCGGTCGTTCGCGCGCAGCTGGCTGCTCAACGGCGGGCTGCGCAGCGACCAGGACCGGCTGACCGACGAGCACGTCGAGTGGCTCACGTCCCGCCCGGTGCTGAAGCTGCGCGACGACCACCTGCTGATGCACTCCGACACGGTGGCCTACCTCGAATGGGGGGCCTCGATCGAAGAGGTGAACGAGGCCGTCCGTCAGGTGCTCAAGGGCGACGACCTGGTCGACTGGTGGGAGTGCTGGCGCAAGATGACGACGCGGTACGCGTTCCGCGGTCCGCAGGGGCCCGAAATCGCGGACGAGCTGCTGGCGACGCTGGGCGGCACCACGATCGTGCACGGCCACAGCGTCATCGCCGATCAGCTCGGGGTGCCGCCGGAGCAGATCGACGGGCCGCTCGTGTACGCCGACGACAAGGTCCTGGCGATCGACGCGGGCCTCTACAGCGGCGGCCCGTGCCTGGTCGTCCCCTTGCCATACGCCGAAGCCTGACTACCGTCTGGTGGATGACCGCCAGCTACTCCTCGGGCACGTCCGCCGCCCCGCTGCTGGGCGACACGATCCACGCGAACTTCGCCGCGACCGTCGCGCGCTTTCCGGATCGCGAGGCACTTGTCGACAAGGCCACAGATCGCCGGTGGACGTACGCGGAGCTGTCCGCCGAGGTCGATCGCGCCGCCGCCGGGCTGCACTCGCTGGGCGTGCGCAAGGGCGACCGGGTCGGGATCTGGGCGCCCAACTGCGCGGAGTGGGTCTTCGTGCAGTACGCGACGGCCCGCATCGGCGCGATCCTGGTCAACGTCAACCCTGCCTACCGGGTGCACGAGCTGGAGTACGTGCTGAACCAGGCGGGCATCCACACGCTCGTCTCCGCACGCACGTTCAAGACCTCGGACTACGCGGCGATGATCGCCGAGGTCCAGCCGCGGTGTCCTTCGTTGCGGCACGTCGTGTTCGTCGACGATCCACAGTGGACTCCTGGGGCGCTCCCGGACGTCGAGCTGGACCGCGACGACCCGATCAACATCCAGTACACGTCCGGCACCACTGGATTCCCCAAGGGCGCGACGCTCAGCCACCACAACATCCTCAACAACGGCTACTTCGTCGGCGAGCTGATCAGCTACACCGAGGACGACCGCATCTGCGTGGTGCCGCCGTTCTACCACTGCTTCGGCATGGTGATGGGCAACCTCGCAGCGACCAGCCACGGCGCGTGCGTCGTGATCCCCGCGCCGGCGTTCGACCCGGCCGCAACCCTTGCGGCGGTTCAGGAAGAGCGCTGCACGTCGTTGTACGGCGTGCCCACGATGTTCATCGCGATGCTCGACCTGATCGACGGCTACGACCTGTCTTCCTTGCGCACCGGCATCATGGCGGGCTCGCCGTGCCCGGTCGAGGTGATGAAGCAGGTCGTCGAACGCATGGGCATGCGCGAGGTCTCCATCTGCTACGGCATGACCGAAACTTCCCCGGTGTCAACGCAAACGCGCGCCGACGACTCACTCGACCGTCGTGTTGGGACGGTCGGGCGGGTCGGCCCCCACCTGGAGGTCAAGATTGTCGACCCGGAAACGGGCCTCACGGTTGCGCGTGGGGTGCCGGGGGAGCTGTGCACGCGCGGCTACTCCGTCATGCTCGGCTACTGGAACGAGCCCGAGAAAACGGCCGAGGCGGTGGACCAGGCGGGCTGGATGCATACCGGCGACCTCGCGGTGATGGATGACGACGACTACGTGAACATCACCGGGCGCATCAAGGACATGGTGATCCGCGGTGGCGAGAACATCTATCCGCGCGAGATCGAGGAGTTCCTCTACACGCACCCGGACGTGCTCGACGCGCAGGTGATCGGCGTGCCCGACGCCCGGTACGGCGAGGAGCTGATGGCCTGGGTCCGCATGCGCGAGGGAGCCGCGCCGCTGACCGCGGAAGGTGTGCGGGAGTTCTGCTCCGGCAAGCTCGCCCACTACAAGATCCCGCGGTACGTGCACGTGGTGGACGAGTTCCCGATGACGGTCACCGGCAAGATCCGCAAGGTGGAGATGCGGGCCAAGGCGGTCGAGCTGCTGAGCCTCGACGACAGCACCGAGCACGCCTAGGACAGCTTCGGCTCGATCACCTTCATCACGGACTGCGCGATCTCGCACGCCCTGCCGCCCGCCTCGGTGAGCATCCGCACGGACGTCACGCCACCGGAGCGGGTCAGCACGACACCGCACGTGCCCTTGCCGAAGCTGTTCTCGGCGAGCAGGCCGGAGTGCTGCCCGATGGTGATCGGCGAGGTCTTCAACCCGTCCGGCTTCCCCAGGTACTGCTCGGGCGTGGAGCTCTCGCGAACGCCGATCACCATCGGTCCGGCGTCGTCGGAGCCCCAGAAGCAGTCGGACGCGTTGGCGTAGCCGTTCTTGAACTTGGGCTCGGTGAGCAGGGCCGGGTCGAACAGCCGGCACGCGGGCGTGTCCGACGGTGTCGTCGACACGGGTGTGTAAGGCGCGATCGGCTCGATCGGAGGCCTGGCCAACGCGCAGCCGGACAGTGCGAGAACGGCGGCGAGCAGCATGAAACGCAACGTGGTCATCGGACTACTTCCCCCAGGTCTGACTTCGCTCGGTGATGCTGGCAGAACTGAGCGAAATCGTCCCGCGAATCAAGAATCTCCGCAGGTCACGAAGGGGTGAAAGGGCTCTTGCGATCACGGTGTGACGCGCGCAACATCATGTGATTCCGCCCGAAGGAGGCGCGCATGCTCACCGCCACCAGGACCACGACGATGTTGCCCGTCGAAGACCCCGAGCGAGCCGGGACCTTCTACGCGGACAAGCTCGGCCTCAAGCCCATCACCACCGCCCCGGACGGCACGCGGATCTTCTCGCTCGGCCAGGGTGACGCGCTGGGCCTGATGCCTGCGGAGAAGGGCGCACAGACGGCTCACACGGTGCTCAGCTTCGAGGTGCCGAACCTCGAGGACGAGATCAGCGAGCTGGAGGGCAAGGGCGTGCGCTTCGAGGACTACGACCTGCCCGACTTCAAGACCGTCAACCACATCGCGGTGATGGGCACCGAGCGCGCGGCCTGGTTCCACGACACCGAGGGCAACATCCTGTGCCTGCACGAGCTGTTGGGCGACGACGCCTGACCGCGCGTGCCGAATGAGAGGTCTCCCGCTCCCCGCCCCCGACGAGGAGCGGGGGACCCTCATGGGACGTCGACGATCTCCTTGCCCAGCGGCACCAGCGAGACCTTCACCAGCTTGAAGTTGGCGATGCCCAGTGGGATGCCGATGATCGTCACGCACAGCGCGATGCCGGTGACGATGTGGCCGATCGCGAGCCACAGACCGGCCACGATGATCCAGATGATGTTGCCCAGCAACGAACCCGCGCCCGCGCCCGGCTTGTCGACCACCTCGCGGCCGAACGGCCAGAGCGCGTAGTTCGCGATCCGGAACGACGCGATGCCCCAGGGGATCGTGATGATCAGGACGCAGCAGATGAGGCCGGCGACCGCGTAGCCGACGGCCATCCAGAACCCGGCGAGCACCAGCCAGATCACGTTCAGGATGAGGCGCATACATCCAATCTAAGCTCACCTCATGAAGTGGGGTGTGATCGCTACCGGCGGAATCGCTAATGCTGTGACCGCCGACATGCTGAAGGTGCCGGACGTCGAGGTGCTCGCGGTGTCCTCGCGCGACGTCACGCGTGCGCAGGCGTTTGCCGACAAGTTCGGCATCGAGCGCGCGTACGGCGACTACCAGGAGCTGCTGAAAGACCCGGACGTCGAGATCGTCTACATCGCCACGCCGCACGGCCAGCACCACGAGGTCGCGCTCGCCGCGCTCGACGCCGGCAAGCACGTGCTGTGCGAGAAGGCCTTCGCGCTCACGGTCGCGCAGGCCGAGGAGATGATCGAACGGGCAAGGTCGAAGAAGACGCAGTTCCTGATGGAAGCCATGTGGACGCGCGTCAACCCGTTGATCCGCAAGGTCGTCGACGCCGTCGAGGCCGGTGAGATCGGCGAGGTGCGGACGATCACCGCGGACTTCGGCTTCCGGCACGAGTTCAACGACGACGACCGGCTGTGGGCCAAGAAAGCCGGTGGCGGGTCGATCCTCGACCTCGGCGTCTACCCGATCTCACTCGCGCACCGGCTTCTCGGCGTGCCGACCCGCATCGCCGCGCACGGCAGCCTCGCACCGTCCGAAGTGGACGCCGACGCGTCGATTCTGCTCGGCTACGAGAACGGCGCGCAGGCTCTGCTGAGCTGCTCGCTCGTCGCCGACCTCGGCAGCGCGGCGGAGATCGTCGGCACCGAGGGCCGGATCGTGATCGCCGACCCGATGTTCAACCCCACCAAGGTGATCATCAACGGCGTCGAGCACGAGACCGAGGACCTGGGCTACCAGCACCAGATCCGCGAGGTCGAGCTCGCGGTCGGCCGGCGCGAGGTCCAGCACCCCGACATCCCGTGGTCGGCGACGCTCGAGATCATGCGGATCATGGAGGAAGCGCTGCGCCAGGTCGGCGTCTCCTACGAGGACACCGTCAGGTAGATCAGCGCCACGTTCAGCACGACCACCGCGAAAGCGACCACCCACGCGGCGAACGTGACCACGCGCCGGTTCGCATACGAGCCCATGACGGACCGGCGCGCGGTCAGCCACACCAAAGGCACGAGCGCGAACGGGATGCCGAACGACAGCACGACCTGCGACAGCACCAAGGCGAACGTCGGGTCGACACCGAACGCCAGGATCGCCAGCGCGGGCACCAGAGTGACGAGTCGCCGCGCCGGCAACGGAATCCGCACGTGCAGCAGCCCGTCCATGACCACGGCACCCGCGTAGCAACCGACGGCCGTGGACGCGAAACCCGAAGCCAGCAAACCCAGAGCGAACAGGAGCGCGATCCCGCCGCCCAGCGTCGAACCGACCGCCGCGTGCGCTCCTTCAAGCGTGTCGACACCATCGCGACCGTGCAGAGCCGAAGCCGCGACGAGCAGCATCGCCATGTTCACCGCACCGGCCAGCACCATCGCGATCACGACGTCGACCTTGGTCGCGCCGAGCACCGACGGGTCCCTGCCGTGCCGATCACGTGCCAGCGCCGAGTGCAGGTAGACCGCGTGCGGCATGACCGTGGCACCGAGCATGCCCGCCGCGAGCAACACGCTGTCCGCGCCGTCGAACCGCGGCACCAGACCGTGGAAAGCACCGGAAACCGACGGCGGTGACACGAAAAGCCCCGCCATGAACCCGACCGCGATCACGACCAGCATGGTGGTGATCACGCGTTCGAACGGCTGCTGCCCGCGACGATCCTGGACCAGCAGCAGCACCGTCGACACCACACCGGTGATCACGCCACCGAGCAGCAGCGGAAGGTCGAAGAGGATCGCCAGCGCGATCGCCCCGCCGAGCACCTCGGCCAGGTCGGTCGCCATCGCCACGACCTCGGCCTGGCCCCAGTACGCGAGCCGCACCGGCCGCGGCAGGTGCTCCCGGACCGCCTCCGGCAACGACTTCCCGGTGACCAGGCCGAGCTTCGCCGACAGGTACTGCACCAGCCCGGCCATGACGTTCGCGACGACGAGCACCCACACCAGCAGGTACCCGTAGCGTGCTCCGGCCGCGGTGTTGGTGGCCACGTTGCCGGGATCGACGTACGCGATCGCGGCGACGAACGCCGGACCGAGCAGCGCCGCACCCGCGCGCAAGCGTCCCGAAACAGCGACCACCGGCCACCCCCTTGCTGCAAAACTATTGCAACAAGAGTCATGCCTCCAACGTGGCGCGGGCCACTCGGACCACGGCGTCGATCGCGCCGTCGAGATCGCCGCTCGGCATCAGCAGGTGGCTCAACGCGAGCCGCACGGTCGTCTCCGCTGTCAGTCGCACGTGCCGCCCGGGGAAGTGCTCGCTGAGATGCCGCTCGACCACCTCCGTCGCGTGGAACAGCACGGGATGGCCGCGAATCGTGAGGAACGGCAACAGGTCCTCGGCGTCCTGCCCGGTCAGCACCGCGGAGACCAGCCGGTCCTTCTCGGTTCGCTCGAAGGTGTAGCGGAACGCGGACCGCATCGCCTCCCACGGATCGGGGTCCTCCTTGAGCCGCGTGACGATCCCGGAGAGGTACTCCTCGGTCTGATGCGCCGCGACGGCCTGGACGAGCCCCTCCTTGTTGCCGAACTCGTTGTAGACGGTCTGTCTGCTGACGCCCGCGCGGCTGGCGACCTCGATCATGCGCAGACCGTGGAAACCGCGGGCCGCGAGCAGGTCTGCGGCCGCGTCCAGTAAGAGCTCGGTGATGTCGCTCACCCCGCCAGCTTTACATAAAAACAATTCCTGTAAAGACGTAGAGTCGGGTTCTGTGCCGTTCACCGTGGGCTTCGACCTGGACATGACCCTCATCGACCCGCGACCGGGCATGGCCGCCGTGCTCTACGAGGTGGGCGCGCGCACCGGCCACGACCTCGACGGCGACCACTTCGCGTCGAACCTCGGCCCGCCCCTCGACATGACCTACCGCGAGATGGGCGTGCCCGAGGAGGAGATCCCGGACCTGGTCACGCTGTTCCGCGCGCTGTACCCGGACGTCGTGATCCCCGCGACGGTCGCGCTGCCCGGAGCCGCCGAGGCGCTGCAGTGCGTCCGGGACCTGGGCGGCCAGACGATGATCGTCACCGGCAAGTACCGCAAGAACGCCGCGTTGCACCTGGAAGCGTTCGGCTGGGAGGTCGACCACCTCTACGGCGAGCTCTGGGCGACGGGCAAGGCCGAGTCGTTGAAGCTGCACGGCGCCGCGATCTACGTGGGTGATCACGTCGGCGACATGTTGGGTGCGCTGGCCGCGGGAGCGCTGGGCGTCGGCGTGGTGACCGGGCCTTGTTCCAGGGCTGAGCTGGCCGAAGCGGGCGCCGCGGTGGTGCTGGAGGACCTGCGCGAGTTCCCGGAGTGGCTCAGGACTTCTTCTGGCGTGATTTCCTGATCACGGCGATGATCCCGAGCGCCAGGCCGATCGCCGGCAGGTAGGTGGCGGCGACGTTCAGCCAGACCGGCAGGTCGCCGTGGCCAGTGGCGAAGAGCACGAAGACCGCGATGATCGCGAGCACGCCGGCGGCGAACAGGCCGACGGCCAGCGGGAACAGCTTCGGAGCGGTCATACCGGCAGCGTAGTCGCGCTAACGGAGGTGCCTTACCCAAGGTCTTCTGGCTAGTCTGGTGAGACGCGTCTCGGGTACGCCTGGGGCGCGTTCGTTGTGCAGAAGTAAGGGAATGGTGAGCGCGGTGCCGACCGGCAAGGTCAAGTGGTACGACACGGAGAAGGGCTTCGGCTTCGTCACGCAGGACGGTGGCGAGGACGTCTACGTCCGCAAAGCGGCGTTGCCTCCCGGCGTCGACGGCCTCAAAGCCGGCCAGCGCATCGAGTTCGGCATGGCGGAAGGCCGCCGCGGGCCGCAGGCGCTGTCCGTGCGCCTGGTCGACCCTGCGCCGTCCGTCGCCGAGGCGCGCCGCCGTCCCGCCGAGGAGATGCACGGCCTGATCGAGGACATGATCAAGCTCCTGGAGAGCAAGGTCCAGCCTGACCTGCGCCGCGGCCGTTACCCGTCCGACAAGAAGACGATGAAGCTCGTCGCCGAGGTCGTCCGGGCGGTGGCGCGGGACCTCGATCCGTAAAAAGATCGGCAGCATGTCTGAAGCGGACCGGATCGTCGAGTTCCTGTACGAAGTCGGCCAGCTCAAACGCCTGCCCCGCGCGGGGTGGCTCTTCGCCGGGGTGCAGAACCCCGAGTCGGTGGCCGCTCACTCGTTCCGGGTGGGCGTTCTGGCGTACGCGATCGCCGTGCAGGAGGGGGCGAACCCGGACCGGGCGGCGACGCTGGGCCTGTTCCACGACGTGCCCGAGACGCGGATCGGCGACATCCCGTACGTCGGCAAGCTCTACCTCGACGTGACGATGCCGCCGGAAGCCGTGGCACGGGACCAGGTCCGGCACCTGCCCGCGCCGCTCGCCGCGCACATCGAGGCGCTGGTCGCCGAGCACGAGGCGGCCAAGGAGATCGATCACACGCCGGAAGCGCGCTGCTCGCGTGACGCCGACAAGCTGGAGCTCCTGCTGCAGGCGCGGGAGTACCAGGCCGCGGGAATCACGAAGATGGAGCGCTTCATCCAGACCATGCAGGCGTCCGTGGTCACCGACACCGGCAAAGCACTCCTGGACTCCGCCCTGCGCACAGTCCCCAGCGAATGGTGGGAAGCCTTCGGCAAACGCTGACTTTTGACCGCACGCGGGGCCCTTTCGTCCTGCAGGAGAGTACGAAAGCTCCCCGCGTACTGTCGCTAGCGAGCGATGTCGACGACCCAGGAGCCGCGCATCAGCGGCTGGCCGGTCTCCAGCACCGCACCGGCCGCCTCGTGCACCTCGATGCGCAGCAGCTGGTCGGAGTCGTCCGGCACGGCCAGCGTGTAGGAGAAGTTGTCGCCCTTGCCGAGCAACGGCGAGCTGCAGCCCTCCTGCACGCGCGCGGCGTTCTCGTACACGCACACGACCTCCCAGAGGCCGTCGGCGAGCTGCCCGTCCACCGAGATCTGCACGACCTTGCCCGGCGGCACCTTCAACTTGCCGGGCGCGTTCTTCTCGGCGCAGTTGTCGCCGGTGACGTCGCAGTAGATCGTCGGCTCGACGCGGATGGCCTTGCCGTTCGCGTAGAACGTGACCTCGGGATCGTGCCGCGGCAGCCCGCAGCCGGTCAGCACGAGAACGCTGGCAGCCAGTACAGAAGCAAGTCGACGCACGTCAGGCAGCCTACGGGGTCGCCGCTTCCGGCCTGCGGACGAGCCTGCCCAGGACCAGCTGCAGCGAGGTGCCGTTGCGGTACATCCAGGTCTGCGTGAGGCCCAGGGCGAGCAGGACGGACAGCACCAGGAAGCCGATCCAGAACGTCGCCGGCAGCAGCACGCCCAGCGCGCCGCCGAAGACCCAGGTGAGCTGCAGGATCGTCTCCGAGCGGCCGAACGCCGAGGCGCGCGACTCCTCCGGCAGGTCGTCCTGGATCACCGCGTCCAGGCTGATCTTGGCCAGCGACGACGCGGTGGCGCCCAGCAGGCCGACGATCGCGGCGGTGACCAGGCCGGGCAGCGCGGCGGCCACGATCGTCGCCAGCAGGGCCGTGCCGACGCAGGCGAGGACGACCTCGTCCGGTTTGTCGAAGTGCTGGCGCGCGCCGATCGCGTTGCCGAGGAAGCTGCCGATGCCCGCCGCACCCGCGATCACGCCCAGCAGCAACAGTTGCTGCACCGGTTCGCCCTCGGTCTGCTCGCGGACCACGAAGGCCGCGAAGAGCGTCAGGAACCCGGTCAGCATGCGGATGGAACCGTTGCCCCACAACGCGACCACGATGTGCCGGGACACGCGTTGCTTGGCGGGCCTCGATCGCAGCGTCGCCGGGACCTCGCCCTCGGTCACCTCGACCCACGCCGGGATCTTCATGCACAGCCACGCGTTCACCAGGCACAGCACCGCGGTGAACCACAACGCGCCCGGCGAGCCGAAGATCTTCGCGAACCCCGCCGCGAACGCGCCGAACACCGCACCCGCCGCGAGCCCGAAGACGGTCATGCGCGCGTTGGTCTTCGACAGCGTGATCTCCGGCGGCAGCACCCGCGGCGTGATCGCGGACTTGAGCACGGTGAACGATTTCGACAACACCATGCTGCCCAGTGCGGCCGGGTACAGCAGCCAGCTGTCGAACTCCAGCGCCATCACGATCGACAACACGACCCGGACCACGCAGGAAGCGGCGAGTGCGAGCCGCCGGCCGCGCTGGATCTTGTCCAGCAGCGGACCGATCACCGGCGCGATCAACGCGAACGGCGCGACCGTGATCAACAGGTACAGCGCGACCTTGGTCTTGGACTCCGCCGACGCCGCGGAGAAGAACAGCGTGTTCGCCAGCGCGACGGCCATGGCGGCGTCGGCGGCGTAGTTCATCATCACCGCGTAGGTGACCGACGACATGCCGGACTTCTTGGCGCCGTCGGCGTGGGCCGCGCGCCGGAACGCCGCGACCGCCTGCTGCGAGATCTGCTTGCTGCGGAACCAGGCGACGCGGGTGACCGTGAGCTTGCGCGGCGGCTTCGGCGTCGGAGTGGTCTGCTGATCTTCGTTCGGCAGCGGGCGGGTGTTCTGCGGCCTTTGCGGTGGAGCCTGGAAACCGTGTTCGGACGGCGGCTCACGACGCTGCCGCGGCTGGTACTCGTCGTCCTGCCACGGGTAGCGCTTCGGAGTCGGTTCGTCACTCCACCCGCGGTCGCCGGTCACACCCTCAATCCTGCCCCATCCCGTTGAACCTCACTCGGAAGATGGTGGGCCAGTTCTTGCCTGTGACCAGGAACTCGTTGGTACCGGGGAGGTGCGCGATCCCGTTCAGCACGTCGATGTTCGGATCGGACGGTTTGATCGACGCGAGGTCGTAGGTGTTGGTGACCTGACCGGTGGCCGGGTCGATGCGGACGATCTCGTTCGTCTTCCACACGTTCGACCACACCTTGCCGCCGACGCATTCCAGCTCGTTGAGCTGAGTCAGCGGCTGGCCGGCGCGCGTGACCTGCACACTTCCGGTTTCCTTGAACGACTTCGGGTCGCGGAAGGTCAGCTTCGCGCTACCGTCGCTCATGATCAGGCGCCGGCCGTCGTCGCAGATGCCCCAGCCCTCGCCGTCGTAGCTGACCCGGCGGACCTCGTTCAGCGTCTTGCGGTCGCGCTCGATGGCCACGCCGTTGCGCCACGTGATCTGCCAGATGGTGTCGCCGACGACGGTGATGCCCTCGCCGAAGAAGTCCTCCGGGAGATCGACCTTCTTCTGCACGTTGCCGCTCGACGGGTCGAGCGCGCGCATCGTCGACTGACCCTCCAGACCTGTGCCCTCGTAGAGGACCCCGTCGACCAGTTCCAACCCCTGGGTGAACGCCGACGTGTCGTGAGGAATCTTCTGCAGGACTTCTACCTGCGGTTTTGCTTCTTGCTGAGTCGAGCAGGCGGCCAGAGCCACCGCGAGGACCAGCCAGACGGGTGAGCGCACCCCACGGAGGGTGGCACGAGTTTTCGTCCCGGCGAAGACCTGCGGCACAATTCACCCGTGACCGCGACTGAGATGCTCCTCGACGCCGTTGATCTCGCCCGCGCCGCCGCGGAGGAAGAGGCGGGTGTCGAGCGCGTCGGCGCTCACGTCGGGGTGCACGGCGAGGACGAGTACTCCGTCACGCACCTGTTCGAGGCCGAGCACGCCGGCTACCGCGGCTGGAACTGGGCGGTGACCGTCGCCTCCGCGGGCGAGGGCACCCCGGTGTCGGTCAGCGAGGTCGTGCTGCTGCCGGGCCAGGACGCGCTCGTCGCGCCCGAGTGGGTGCCGTGGAGCGAACGGGTCCGCGCCGGCGACCTCGGCGTGGGCGACCTGATGCCGCCCCGTGAGGACGACCCGCGCCTGGTCGAGGCGTACGTGCAGTCCGACGACCCGGCCGTGGAGGAGGTCGCGCTGGAGATCGGTCTCGGCCGCACGCGCGTCCTGTCCCGCGAGGGCCGTCTGGACGCCGCCGAACGCTGGGTGTCCTCCGACTTCGGCCCGCGCTCCGACATGGCCCGCAGCGCTCCCGCGCACTGCGGCACGTGCGGCTTCTACACCCGCGTGGCCGGCGCGTTCGGTGCCGCGTTCGGCATCTGCGCGAACGAGATCGCTCCGGCGGACGGCCACGTCGTGCACGTCGAGTACGGCTGCGGCGCGCACTCGCAGGCCGAGGTCGACATCAGCCCGATGGTCCCGGTCGCCGAACTGGTCTACGACGACGCGCAGCTGGACGTTCTGGACGTCTCGGAGTGACCGACCCGTTCGGCACCGAGGCCCTGCGCACCTCGGTCCTTTCCGCGTGGCGCGGGTCGCCCACACGTTTCCGCGAAGACGCGAACGCCGAGGAAGACCTCCGTCTCGGTGGCTACCGGGACCGCCTGCTGGTCGAGCTGGCCCAGAACGCGTCCGACGCGGCGGGTGCCGAGCCCGGTGTGTTGCGGATCACTCTCGTCGACGGCGAGCTGCGTGCCGCCAACACGGGTGCTCCGCTGACCGCCGCGGGTGTTGCCGCGCTGGCTTCGCTGCGGGCTTCGGCCAAGGAGTCCGGGGTCGGGCAGTTCGGTGTCGGGTTCGCGGCCGTGCTCACCGTTTCGGACGCGCCGCGCGTGGTTTCGACGTCGGGCGGTGTGGAGTTCTCCGCTGCCCGGACGCGGGCCGAGGTGCCCGAGCTGGCTTCCGAGCGCGGCGGCGACGTGCCGGTGCTGCGCCTGGTGTGGCCGGTGGCCGAGTCGGCTCCCGAGGGCTTCGCGACCGAGGTGCGGCTGCCGCTGAAGGTCGACCTGTCGCTGGACGAGCTGGCCGCCGAGGTGCCGGACCTGCTGCTGGCTCTGCCCGGCCTGCGTCGCATCGAAGTCGGCTCGCAGTCGTGGGAACGCTTCGTCACCGCCGATGGTGTCGTCACGATCGGCTCGGCCCGGTGGCTGGTGGAGCAGGAGTCAGGAGAGCTCGCCGCCGAGTTCGTCCAGGGCGTCGAGCACCGTCCTGAGTGGACGGTCACGTGGGCCTACCCGCTGGACTCGGAGCTCGGCGAGGACGTGCTGCACGCGCCGACGCCGACCGATGAGCGCTTGTCGTTGCCCGCTCGGCTGATCGCCACCTTGCCGGTCGAGCCGTCGCGCCGCCGGATCCTGCCCGGCGCGGCCGCCTGGTCGATTCTGGACGCCGCCGCTGCCGCGTACCCGGCGCTGGTCGCTCGGGTGCCTGCGGTCGAGCGGACTGCTCTGGTGCCGTTGCCCGGCTTCCCGCTGTCCGAAGTGGACGATCGGCTGCGCACCGCGGTGATTCGTTCGCTGCGCGCGGCTTCCTGGCTGCCGCTGGCTTCCGGCGAGTGGATCTCGCCCGCGCGGGCTCGGGTGCTGGACGTGGGTTCCGAGGAGCTCGTCGAGCTGGTCGAGGACGCGCTGCCCGGGCTGCTGGACGCGGAGCTGTCCGCGCCGGTGCACGCGAAGGCCTTGGCGGCACTGGAGGTGCCGCGGGTTTCGACCGCCGAGGTCGTGGCCGCGCTGGCCGGCGTTTCCGGTGATCCCGGGTGGTGGAGGGACGTCTACGCGGCCTTCGCTCCTCTCGCCGAGGTCGATCCGGACGTGCGCGAGGCGCTGCAGTCGTTGCCGGTGCCGCTGGCTGACGGGCGGACGGTCACCGGGCCTCGCACGACTTTGATCGCCGATGAGCCGTTGCCCGGACTGCGGGTGGTGCACCCCGACGCGGTGCACCCGTTGCTGGTGCGGCTCGGGGCGGTCGAGGCAGGGGCTTCCGAGCTGCTCGCCGATCCTTCGTTGCGCGAGAACGTGGCTCGGTCGATCGAGGACGCCGAGGCCGGGCTGCATCCGGACGACCTGATCGAGACCGTCCTGCGGCTGGTCGATCGAGCGGCTTTGCGTGCGGGCGAAGAACCTTGGCTGGGTGCGCTGGCTCTGCCCGACTCCGACGGCGAATGGCACCGCGCGGACGAGCTGCTGCTGCCCGACTCGCCGCTGGTCGGTGTGGTCGAGGCGGACGCGTTTCCGTTGCTGTCCAAGGAGATCGCGGAGGCGTACCCGCGTTCCGCGCTGGTTGCTCTTGGCGTGGTGGACGGGTTCTCACTAGTTGTCGACGACGAGCCGTCCGGGCCGGATCACGACTTGCCGGACGAGGCCGCGTGGTGGGCGTCTGTGCCGGACGAGCCTCGCCGAGTGGTGGCGGTCCGGGACTTGGATCTGGTCGCGGACTGGCCGGCCGCGTTGAGGCTGCTGGCGTCGGATCCCGTTACCTGGCGGGCGGTTTCGGAGCCTGACGGGTACACCGGGTGGTGGATTGCCCGGCACGCAACGCTGGCCGGGAAGGCTCCGCGCGAGTACCGGCTGGCCGAGGCCGCGTTGCTGGACGGGCTCTTCGACGCCGTTCCGGATCTTGAGCTGCCCGAGCACGTCCTGCGTGCGGCCGGCGTCCGTTCCCGGTTGGAGATCTGGGACGACGATGACGCCGAGTTCGTGCTGGAGCGGCTCGGGGATGCTGATCGCGCCATCGCGGATGCCGTGGTGTTGCGAGCGCATGCGGCTTTGCCGGAAGGGGACTTCGCTCCTCCGGAGCGGGTTCGGGTGCTGTCCGGCGAGGTCGTGGCCGCGGACGACGTCGTGGTGCTTGATCACCCGTGGTTGCTCGGGGTGGTGCCGGCTTCGCGGGTGTTGCTGGCGGACGGGTCCGAGGAGTTGGCGGACCTGCTGGACCTGGCGTTGGCTTCCGAGGAGTTCGACGGGTCGCCCGACCACGTGGGTGAAGTGGTGCAGTGGCAGGACCTTGCTGCTGTTCGCATGGCCTGCGAACTGCTTGAGGTCGCGTTGCCCGACGGGGTTGTCGTGGTGCACGAGCAGCTGGTGGTTGACGGGCAGCGGGTCGAGTGGTGGATGGCCGACGGGGTGCCGCACGCGGCGGACACTCCTGAGGGGCTCGCGCGGGCGCTGGCCTGGGTGGCGCAGCGGTGGGAGGACCGGCACACGTTCGCCGCGCTGATCACCGATCCGACGGCTGCAACTCTGCTGGGCTGACCGGCTCGTCCGCTCGCTGCCTGCGCAGGCGGGGCTTCGCGATGTCGCCCCGCCTCACCAGGATGATCCACGCGGTGATGGTGACGAGCATGGAGACCGCGCCGCCCACGATGATCGGCGCGCGGCCGTTGATCTCGCCCAGCCACCCCATCAGCGGGCCGCCCACCGGGTTGCCGCCCAGGAAGACCAGCATGTAGATGCCCATCACGCGGCCGCGCATCTCCGGTTCCACGGCCAGTTGGATGGTGGCGTTCGCGGTGGTGTTGAAGGTCATCATCGCGATGCCGACCGGGATCATCATCAAGCCCGTCAGGAGCATCGTCGGCATCAGGCCGGAGACGATTTCCAGCACGCCGAAGACGATGCCCGCGCCGATGAAGACCGTTAGGCGCGGGGTTTTGCGGCGGGCTGCCCAGGTTGCGCCCGCGAAGGTGCCCACTGCGATGAGGGTGGAGAGAAGGCCGTAGGCGTCGGCGTCGCCGCCGAACACGTTGCGGGCCAGGATTGCCAGGGTCATGTAGAAGTTCATGCCGAACGTGGCGATGAAGAAGACCAGCAGCATGACTGTCAGCAGGTCGGGGCGGTGCCGGACGTAGCGAAGGCCGGAGAGCAGTTGGCCCTTCTCGCGTGGCACGGGATCGGCGCGCAGGAGCTGGGAAGTGCGCATCAGGTAGATGCCCAGGACGACGCCCACGAAGCTGATGGCGTTGGCCAGGAAGACCCAGCCCGTGCCGATGGCGACGATCGTGACGCCCGCGATGGCCGGACCCACGATCCGGGCCAGGTTGAACATCATCGAGTTGATCGCGACGGCGTTGGTCAACGAGTCGCGGCCGACCATCTCGACCACGAAGGACTGGCGCACCGGGGTTTCCACGGCGGAGAAGCAGCCGAGCAGGAAGCAGAGGACGTAGACGTGCCAAAGATGAACGACGCCGGTCACGTCGAGCAGGCCCAGCGCCAGCGCGCAGACGCCCAGCGCGGATTCCAGCCAGAGCAGGAGTTTGCGCTTGTCCATGCGGTCGGCGAGCACGCCGCCCCACATGGAGAGCAGCAGCACGGGCAAGAACTGCAAGGACGCCGCGAACCCCAGCGCGACCGGAGAGCCGTTGGTGAGTTCCAGGACCAGCCAGTCCTGGGCCACTCGCTGCATCCAGACGCCGACCAGCGAGATGATCTGGCCAGAGGCGTAGAGGCGGTAGTTGTATATGCCTAACGATCCGAACATGCCGGTACGACGAGGTGGCGAACTGTCTGCTCCACCACCCGCGTAACCTGCCACGTCCTTACTGCCCCGCCATCCTGTCGATGATCTCGGCGGCCTGGGAGAGCAGGGCCCGTTCGCCGGGCTCCAGTTCCGCCAGCCGCTTGTCCAGCCACGCCTCGCGCGCGGTGATCTCGTCTTCCAGGTACGACAAGCCTTCGCTCGTCAGCTCGACGATGGCTTGACGGCCGTCGGTGGGGTGCGGGCTGCGCGTCGCGAAGCCGAACTCCTCCAGGGCTGCGATCACGCGCGTCATCGACGGCGGCTGCACGCCTTCCTTGGCCGCCAGTTCTCCTGGCGTCAGTGGTCCGCACTTGTGCAGTGTGGACAGAGCGGACACCTGCGTCAGCGACACCGACGAGTTGGTGCGCTGGGCCCGCAGGCGACGGTTGAGGCGGACCACGGCAAGCCTGAGCTTGCTCGACAGTCCGTGCTGTTCGGTCGCCACGTAGTTAGCATACCTCACGAAATAGTTTCCTGCCGAAAGGTCAGTTGAGCAGGCCCTGGATCGGGCCCAGGGCGAAGTAGATGACGAACGCGACGGCCACGACCCACATCAGCGGGTGGATGCCGCGCGCCCGGCCGGTCATGGTCCTGAGCAGCACGTAGCTGACGAAGCCCGCGCCGATGCCGTTCGCGATGGAGTAGGTGAACGGCATGACGACGATGGTGAGGAACGCGGGGAGCGCGATGGTGAAGTCGGCGAAGTCGATCTCGCGGATCTGCATCATCATCAGCGCGCCGACGATCACCAGGGCCGGGGCGGCGGCTTCGATCGGCACGATCTCGTAGAGCGGCGTGAAGAACATCGCCAGCAGGAACAACACGCCCGTGACGACGTTCGCGAGGCCGGTGCGGGCGCCCTCGGCGATGCCGGACGCCGACTCGATGTAGACGGTGTTCGACGAGCTCGACGCGGCACCACCGGCCACGGCGCCGAGGCCGTCGACGAACAGGGCCTTGCTGACGTTGGGGAGCTGGCCGTTCTCGTCGATGAGGCCGGCTTCCTTGCCGAGGCCGGTCATCGTGCCGACGGTGTCGAAGAAGTCGGTGAGGACGAGCGTGAAGACGATCAACGCGGCGGCCAGTGCAGGGATCCTGGTCCAGGCACCGAACGACACCTCGCCGAGCAGCGACAGGTCCGGCACGCCGAACACCTTGTCGGGCAGGGCGGGGTAGCCGAGGTTCCAGCCCTTGGCGTTGGTGCCCGCGGACGGCCCGGCCTTGACGATCGCTTCCAGGATGATCGCGAAGATCGCCGTGCTGACGATGCCGATGAGAATCGCGCCCTTGATCTTGCGCGCGAACAGCACACCGGTGACCACGAGCCCGACCACGAACACGAGCGTCGGCCAGCTGGCGATCGAGCCGTTGATGCCGAGGCCGACCGGGACCGTGGTGTTGGCGGCGTCGGGGAGGCGGCGCACGAAACCGGCGTCGACCAGGCCGATGAACGTGATGAACAGGCCGATGCCGACCGCGATCGCGGCCTTGAGCTCGTTCGGCACGGCGTTGAACACCGCGGTCCGCACGCCCGTGAGCACCAGGATCAGCACGACCAGGCCGTTGACCAGGATGAGGCCCATCGCCTCGGGCCAGCTGACCTTCGCGGCCACCGAGACGGCGACGAACGAGTTGATGCCGAGGCCCGTCGCCAGCGCGAACGGGTAGTTGGCGATCAGTCCGAAGAGGATGGTCATCACGCCCGCGACCAGCGCGGTGACCGCCGCGACCTGGCCGACCGGGAGGATGTTGCCGAGGACGTCGGGGTGCGCGCCGGGCCCGGTCGGCGCGAAGCTGCCGATGATCAGCGGGTTCAGCACCACGATGTAGGCCATCGTGAAGAAGGTCACGACGCCGCCGCGCAGTTCGCGCGCCACGGTCGACCCGCGCTCGGAAATCTTGAAGAACCCGTCCAGCATCTGCTCTCCTTACGATGTGTCCGAACGCGACTCCGCCCCGCACCCGCCGCCGTTGCCGCACCGGCTGGCCGACCCCGTGCCCGTCGTGCTGGGTGGAACCGCGCTGTGGTTCCTCGGTTTCCTCGTGGTACTTCTGCTCGACCGCTCGAACAGCACGCTGCTCTGGAC
>NZ_JBEXPJ010000035.1:0-66309 GCF_040611995.1 Lentzea sp. NPDC006480 | reverse complement strand
GTCGCGCGGACGTCACCCGCGGCGACGCCGCCTCCTGAGCAACGGCATCCATCACGAGAAGGGCCCGTCTGCTGACGGGCCCTTCTCGCACGTCTAGGCCGGGTTGTCACCGTGGGTCAGCGTCTCCCACGAGACGAACAGGTTGTTCGTTCCGAGTGGACGACGCTGCGTGGTCCACGTCTCGGTGTTCGGCATCGGGTTGCCGAGCCGGTTGTGCATGGCGTTGTAGCCGACCTCGGTGATCGGGCCCAGACCGCGCTTGACCGTCCCGCCGCACAGCCAGGACGGCGGCCCGGTCAGCTCGTAGGTCGTCTGGAAGCCCAGCGCTTCCTTCAGCCGCGTGCCCACCTCCGGGTAGAGGTCGACGCCCTGGATCCGCGACGTCTCGGCCACGTGCGAGATGCTCGACAGGCCGTATCCGGTGTGGACGAAGTCGCGGCAGGTCTCCTGAGTGAGGCCGTTCACGAACGTCGACTGGTTGTGCCAGAAGCCGATGATCTTCTCGCGGGTGTTGAGGTTGTTGCTGGGCACGGTTTTCGGCAGCGCGCCGTCGGACGTGAGGTAGATGAACGCCGGAACCCTCGCGCGGTACAAGGAGATGCCGCGGTCGTAGATCGCCTTGTCGTCGAGGAACACGCCGATGCCGACGATCGCCTCGGCGATGCTCAGCTCCCAGTTGCCGGTGCGCGGGTCGCTGCCCTGGATCTCGTTGTAGTAGACGTTGCGCAGCATCGTGCCGAACCTGGCGCTGTTGGGCCAGGTCCCGTAGACGTGCTTGATGATCTCCGCGGCACGTGGCCAGCTCGACCCCGACCACGCGGTTTGCAGGTGCGCGTTGTCGTTGGTGTGGTCGCGGATCGTGGCCGACCAGGCGTCCATGATCTGGATGGACTTGGTGGCGTACCGGGCATCTCGCGTCACGTACCACGCGAGGGCGTGGGTGTACGCGGCGATCGCGTCCTCACGTTCGTCGGTGCAGCCGAGGTTCGGGTTGGACACCGGACCGCACTCGACTACCGCGCGCGGATGCGGGGTGTACGAGAGAGATGCGTAGCGGGAGCCCATCATCGCGTCGTACGCGCGCTTCTGCGGTTGGGTTCCGGAGTTGACGCGGGTGCGCACGACATCGAGCTGTGCCTTGCTGACCATCACGCCGGGGTGGGTGAACGTCGGCGGCGCGGCGGTTGCAGGGCTCGCGCTCGCCACGACGAGTGCGGCTATGGCCAAGGCTTTGTGCAGGGGTTTGCCTTGCATGTAGTTGTTCCTTTGCTGTGGCGTCTCCTATGTGTTGTGGCGACGGGTGTTTTGTCGTGCCTACCACGTGCGGGAATGGTGTGGTGGACCGGTTTTCGTGCCGGTCGTGGGAGAATGGCCGCGTGTACGCCGAACGTCCCGCGCCCGCGGGCCTGGCTTGCCTTTGGACGCACACGGTGTCGGAGGAGACCGTGCAGCGTGTGGTGCCGGACGGGTGCACGGACCTGATGTGGATGCCGGCCACCGGGTCCCTGTTCGTGGCCGGGCCGGACACGTCCGCTCAGCTGGCTCGCATTTCGCCTGGGACGTTGTACGGCGTGCGGTTGCCGCCGGGGGCGTTCCCATCGGTGTTCGGAGTGCCCGCGCATGCCGTGCGTGATCTGCGGGTGCCGTTGTCCGCGCTGATGCCTGACGTACGACTCCCCTCGTTCTCCGAGATGGTGGCTTTTTGCGCTTCGCGGGTCGTGGTGGATCCGGCTCTGGCCGCTACGGCTTCGTTGCTGCGTTCTTCGGACGTGGAATCTGCCGCCTGGGAGATCGGGTTGAGCTCCCGGCAGCTGCGTCGCCGTTGCCTGGACGCGTTCGGGTATCCGCCCAAGGTGCTGCAGCGGGTGTTGAGGTTCGATCACGCGATGCGCCTGGCCTGGCGTGGGACGCCATTCGCCTCCATCGCGGCCGAGGCGGGGTATGCGGACCAGGCGCATCTGGCGCGTGAGGTGCGGTCGTTGGCCGGGGTGCCGTTGGGTCAGCTGATCCGGCCGTAGCGCCTGAGGGTCAGCAATGCGTCCATCGTGGCGATGGAACGCCATTCGAAATTGACGATCGGCGTGAAGGCGAGGAAGCCGAAGTTCCAGCCGCCGTCTTCTTGCTGGCCGTTCTGGAGTTCGTCAAGGTCCTTGCTGAATTCCTCGTCGGTGAACCAGTGGCGCGCGAGGCTCGTCGGTTTGTCCGCGTAGTGGTGCATCGCGAGGCCTTCGTCTTCTTCGTAGGCGTCCTGGCTGAGGTGCTTGAGCTTTTCGGCGGCGAGTTCGGCGCGCTTCCGGTCCGGCACCTCGTCCAGGAACATCACCGCGGCTCGGAGCTCGTACGGATGGGTCTTTTCGAGCTTGTCGATCTCCTGCCAGCAGTAGTCAGTGGCTTTGTCGAGCCAGGGATGCGTGATCTCCAGGGTGAGGAGTGCTGCGGCGATCTGGGCCGTGAGCAGGAGTCCGCCCTGGTCGTCGGCCTGGACCCAGGGTGCCTTGGGATGGTCCTTCGACGTGGACAGGCCGAACGGGACGCTTCCGTCCGGGCAGGTGGCTTCGAGCCACTTCAGAATCGATTCGGCCTGCTCCGGGGCGTCGACCTCGCCGAACATCTGCAGCGCGCGCAGGGCGTGCAACGGCTGGCTGGTGGGCCCGCGGTGGTCGGGTTCGAGGGCGAAGCCGTAGCCGCCGTCGTCGTTGCGGAAGGCCAGCACGGCCTGGACCACGCCCTCGGCCGAGCCGCCCTCGAAAGCGTGCTCGAACCAGCGTTGTTCCAGCGTGCGGGCGTTGTGCCAGAGGAAGTTCCTCGCTCGTTCGATCATGTCTCGAACCTAGGCCGGTGACTCCGCGGGGTCTTGAACGAATCGGCCATGTGACCTGATCAGCTGATTCGTTCGCCTCCAAGGGGAACCGGCCCTGTGCGAAAATCCTCCAACAGGGGTGTGGAGTTCTGAGGGGAGCTGGCCGAGATGCTGATGTTCGACGCATACGTACCCGTGAGAGCCGGTGCGGCCGCCGGCGCCGCGGCAGGCGCCGCGGCGAGCGGAGTGACGAAGTTCAGCGTCGACCCTGACCAGGCGCAGAAGATGATCGACGGCCTCAAGGAGGCCATCGCCAAGCTGGTGGAGTTGCACGCCAGGGGCAACGAGCTCCAGTTCCTGGCTTCTCCCGGCCCCGACCCGGTCAGCGAACAGGGGAAGAACTCCGTGACCAAGACGGCCGGCGCGGATACCGGTGGTTACGTGTGGGCGAACCAAGAAGCCCAGAAGGCCCTCGAGCGGACCGTCCAGAACATGGAGAAGGTTCTGGCCGAGTACCGGGGCACCGACGAAGCGGCGAAGTCCGCACTGAAGGGCTGACACGATCTTGAAGCGCATGACTGCTCTGCTGGCTGCTGTGTTCGCCTTCGGTGCGCTCGCGGGTTGTACGAGCACCCAGACCGGCGGAACCCCCACGACCGGCGCCCAGACGACGACCGGCAGTCCGACGAGCGACGGGTCGGACGGCGGCCTGAGCATCGCCAAGTACCTGTCCGCACCGTGCAGCATCCTCAAGCAGGATCAGGTGGCCACGCTCGGCACCACCCTCGCCGCCACTCCTGGCACGGGTCCACTCGGCCCGAACTGCCTTTGGAAGGGCAAGGACGTCATCAAGAACTCGACCTACACGATCTCGCTGACCGAGGGCCAGGACTTCGACTCCATGGTCAGCAACGTGAAGAACAACCCCGTCTTCACCGACAAGAAGATCGACGGTGTGCGGGTGATCTCCACTGATCGGGCCGATGGCGAGCTCGCCTGCCTGACCTCCGTCCAGGCCTCCAAGACCGACGCGGTCACCGTATCGGTCTCCGCCTCCGCGGAAGAGCGAGCCACCAAGAAGCCGTGCCCTGAGGGCGAGAGGGTCGCACAGTTGATCATCACAAACCTGAAGGGGTAGCGAGATGGCTGGGGATGCGCCGAACACCGCGGGCTTCGTGATGATTCCCTGCGCGACCGGTGACGCTGTTTACAAGTGGTTCGAGAAGGGCAAGGGCCCGAGCCAGAGCACCGCACCGGCCGTGGAGGCGTGGAAGGGACTCGCCGATGGCCATGTGGACGTGGCGGCTCTGATCAACAAGGCGGTGAGCGACTCCGGCGCCAGCTGGGAGGGCGCAGCGGCGGACAGAGCCCGTGGCGCGACGTCGCCGCTCGCGACCTGGGCCGACGTGACCGGTGAGTCCGCGTCTACCGCGGGCAAGAACACCGAGGCCCTCGGTGAGGCATACGCCACCGCCAAGAACTCGATGTCGAAGCCACCGACGGTGCCGGACAAGCCGTTCTTCAACGGCCTGGCGTGGTGGGAGACCGACTACGACGAGGCGGTCAAGAACAACCAGAAGGCCAATGAAGAGAACGTCCGGGCGTACCAGCAGTACGGCCAGGCCGTGCAGGCGAGCGTCGGCTCCATGCCGACCTTCATCTCGCCCAACGTGGGCGACGTCAACATGGTCGACGATGACAAGAAGATCATCGAGAACGTCGACCCACCCGGCAAGGGCGACCCCTACCCACCGCCGCCCGGCAAGGGCGACCCCTACCCACCGCCGCCCGGCAGGAACGACCCGCCCGGCACCGGCAACCCTTCCGGCGACGACGGGCGCACCGACCTGTCGGGGTGGAAGCCGCCGGGCAACGACGACACGACCAACCCGTCGTGGGAGAACGACCCGACCGACCCGCGCAACAACCCGAACGACCCGCGCAACAATCCGAACGATCCGCGCAACAGGCCGCCCACGGACACGGGCATTCCGCCCGGCCGGTGGGACCCGAACAACCCCAACGACCCGCGCAACCGAGGCCGGTTCGACCCCAACGACCCGCGCAGCCGCACTGGCGGTCCGGGCGGGCCCGGCGGCAGTCGTGGTGGCGGCGGTGGCGGTGGCGGAGGTGCCGGCGGCGGACGCGGGGGCATCGGCGGCGGCGCTGGTGGCCTCGGTGGGGCCGCGGCGGCTCGCGCTGGTGGGCCCGGTGGCATGGGCAGCGGCTTCGGTGGCGCGGCCGGCGTGGCCGGTGAGGGCGCGGGGCGCGGTGGTGCCGGTGGCTTCGGGCCGTCCGGTGCAGGCGGTGCGGCCGGGCGTGGTGGCGCTGCGGGTGCCGGCGGCATGGGCGGTCACGGCGGCAAGGGGCAGGGCGAGGAGGACACGGAGCACAAGTCCGCGTCGTACCTGCAGGAGACCGAGGACATCTTCGGTGACGGCACGATGGTGGCTCCGCCGGTCATCGGCGGATAAGGAGAGAACGTGCTGAGAAGCAGGGTCGCCATCCCCGTCATCGCGCTCTACCAGGCGTGGCAGGCGGCGGGCCTGCCGTCGCTGCACACCGCGCTGCTCACCCAGGTCGACCACGACGAGGACCTCCTCGAGTCGGGTGACCTGAGCGAGCTCGACCGGTTGCAGCGGACGGCGTGGGCGCAACTGGAGTCGTACGGGCTGGCACGTGGCAGCCAGGTCCACCCGGATCTGGCGAGCGCGTTGCGGCTCGTGGTCGAAGCGGGCGTGGAGTACTGGGCGTACTTCACCCTGAAGGACGGGCCACAGCAGAGCGTGCTGGTCGTGTCGAACGGTCAGGAAGCGCTGCGCATCGTGCTGACGGCGGACCAGCAGTTCGTGCTGGAGCCGGTGCGTCCGGACGAGGCACCGCAGGCGCTGGTCGGCGCGCTGCCCCCGACGCCCGCGGGCAAGGGCAGCCCGATCACGTTGCCGGAGGACGCTTTGCAGCAGAAGCGGCAGTCCTATGAGGACACCGGTTCGTTCATGCAGCAGAGCCGTCCGACGAGCACGCCGAACGACCAGCTGGTCGCGCAGCTGAAGGAGATCATGAACCAGCCGCGCACCGGCGCCGGCCAGGTCTACTCCGCGAAACGCGACCACCTGGGCCGCAAGCAGCGTTGCATCGCGCCGCTCACGTACATCGACACGCCGAGCGGGCGCTACATCGCGGCGACGAGCGAGGGCTGGCTGCGGGTGCAGCCGGCCGACTTCAGCACGCTCGCGCGGATGACCGCGACGATGCCTTAAGGGGTGAACCGCAGCGCGTCCGGACCGAGTTCGGCCGGGCTGCGGTGACCCGACAGGCCGAGCGTCAGGTCGAAGTCCGCGAGCAGGCTGCGCAGCACGTGCCGCACCCCGACCTGTCCGCCATGCGCCAGCCCGTACGCGAACGGCCGCCCGACCATCACCGCCTTGGCTCCGAGCGCCAGCGCCTTCACGATGTCCGCGCCGGTCCGGATCCCGGAGTCGAAGAGCACGTCGACCTGCTCCCCCACCGCCTCCACGATCGACGGCAGCACGTCCAGCGACCCGACCGCGCCGTCGACCTGACGCCCGCCGTGGTTCGAGACGACCACACCGTCCATTCCGAACTCGACGGCCTTGCGCGCGTCGTCCGCGTGCTGGATTCCTTTGAGGACGATCGGCCCGTCCCAGTGCTCACGCAGGAAGGCCAGCTGCTCCCACGACTTGTCCGTGCCGGTGAACAGCTGCACCCACCGCAGGATCGCCATCGGCAGGTCCTCCTCTGGCGACTTCTCCAGCCCAGCGCGGAAAACCGGGTCGCTGAACGGAATCGCCGTGCCCACCCCGCGCAGGAACGGCAGGTACGCCTGGTCCAGGTCGTGCGGCCGCCACGCCAGCGTCCACGTGTCGAGCGTGACCACGAGCGCCGTGTACCCGGCCTTCTTCGCCCGCTCCAGCAACGACGCGCACACGTCCGGGTCGTTCGGCCAGTACAGCTGGTACCAGCGCGGCCCGTCACCGGACGCCTCCGCGACCTCCTCGATCGTGTGCGAGGACGCCGTCGACAACACCATCGGAATGCCCAGCTCGGCCGCCGCCCGCGCGGTCGCCAGCTCGCCGTCCGGGTGCAGAATCGACTGCACGCCAACGGGTGCGAGCATTACCGGCGCCGGCAGCTCAGTGCCCAGCACCGACACCCCGAGATGCCGCTCGGTCGCGTTCGTGAGCATCCGCGGCACGAGCTGCACGCGGTCGAACGCGCTGCGGTTCGCCCGCACCGTGGCGCCCGAGCCCGCACCTCCCGCCACGTACCAGAACGGCCCTGGTCCCAGCCGATCGCGCGCCGACTGCTCCAGCGCGTCCGGGTCGGTGGTGAACGGCGGCACCGAGCCGCCGAGCCCCTGCAGGTAGATCTCGTTCTGGTACGCGGCGAAGGAGGTCATGCCGCCTAGCTTGCTACGAAGCGGGCTGGACTAGGAAGAACTCGTTGCCGAACGGGTCGCTGAACCAGGTGGCCCGATCACCCCACGGCATGGTCTCCGGCTCGCCCTTGACCTGCACTCCCTGCGCAACGAACCGGGCGACGTCGCCGTCGATGTCGTCGGTGATCAGCGAGATGCCGCAGCCCGTCGAGAACGACACGTTGGGCGTGTCGTTCTGCGACAGCGCGAAGGCGGTCTCGGCGCCGGGAGGAGCGACGGTCAGCCAGCGCATGCCCGCCTCGTTGCTGTCCTGCCGCTTCTCCCAGCCCAGCACGTCCACGTAGAACGACACCGCGTCGTCCAGCGAGCGGACGTTGATCGTCACCGAGTGCGCATGAGTGATCATGTGGCCAAAGCTAGGCCCGCGCCCCCTCCGGCCGCTTCTTCGAAACTGCTTTCCGCGGCCAGCGGGTCTCCAGCCAGATCGCGACGGGGGCCGCGGTGACCACTGTGGACGCCGTGCCCGCGATCAGGCCGATCAGCAGCGCCGTGGCGAAGTTGGCCAGCGAGCCGTCGCCCAGCACCAGCAACGCCGACAGCACGAAGAGCACGCCGATGCCGGTGTTCACGGTGCGCGGCACGGTCTCCACCACCGCGGCCGACACCACGTCCGGATACGACGCCGAAAGCCGGGAGCCGCGCAGTGAGCGCAGACGGTCGAACACGACCACCGAGTCGTTCACCGAGTAGCCGATCACGGTCAGCAGCGCCGCGAGGAACACGCCGTCCGCCGTCTTGCCCATCCAGGCGAACACGCCGATCAGCACGAACACGTCGCTGAGCAGCGCGCCGACCGTGGCCACGCCGAGGCGCCAGTCGAAGCGCACGGCCAGGTAGCCGAGCTGAGCGACGACGGCGATGGCCAGGCCGATCACGGCGTTGCGGCGCAGTTCGGAGGAGAGCGACGGGCCGATCAGCTCGTTGCTCGACTGGCGGGCACCTCCGTCGACGACCGACGAGACGATCTCGCCGATGCGGGACGAGTCACCATCGCTGAGCTGGCCGGTGCGCAGCGAGACCTCGTTGCCGGACGACGACACGACCACGTCGCTGAAACCGTGGTCCGCCAAGGCAGATCGCACCCGGCCGGCGTCGATCGGCGCGCCCGCGGTGAAGTCGAGCATGCGGCCGCCGGTGAACTCGACGCCCAGGTTCAGGCCGCGCACGAACAGGCCCGCGAACGCCACGAGCACCACCGCGCCCGCGGCGAGCAGCCAGCGAGAAGGCTTCCGGTACAGCACGACGGACAGCCGCTGCCGCACCCAGCCCAGCGTGTGCAGGCCGCTCAACCGAGGCCGCTTGGCCACGAACCGCAGTCCCAGCACCCACAACACCAGCACCCGCGACAGCACCAAAGCGCTGAACATCGATGCCAGCACACCGATCGTCAACGTGACACCGAAGCCGCGCACCGGACCCGTGGCCAGCCAGAACAGCAGACCGGCAGCCAGCAGCGTCGTCACGTTCGAGTCGGCGATCGCGCTCAACGCCCCGCGGAACCCGTTCTCGCCCGCGCGGCGCAGATTTGGTTTCCGGGCGTACTCCTCGCGCGCCCGTTCGAAGATCAGGACGTTCGCGTCGACCGCCATCCCGATCGCCAGCACGAATCCGGCCAGACCGGGCAACGTCAACGTCGCCCCGACAGCCAACAGCCCGGCGTAGGCCACACCCGCGTAGCCGGCCAGCGCCACCACGGCCAGGAAACCGACCAACCGATAAGCGACGATCAGGAACACCGACGTCAGCGCGATGCCGATGATCGCGGCCTGCGCACTGGCCTCGATCGCCTCGGCACCCAGCGTCGCGCCGACGGTCCGCTGTTCGATCACCTCGACCGGCACGGGCAGCGCGCCGGAACGGATGACCAGGGCGAGCTCCTTGGCCTCCTCCTGACCGAACCGGCCGGTGATCGTCGTGGCACCGCCGGCCTGGCCCGCGCCACAACGAGTGTCGAGACTGACCTCGGGCGACGAGATCGGCTTGCCGTCCAGCACGAAGGCGATCTGCCGGCCGGGCGTGCCGGACGGCTCGCAGGCCGCCTCACCGGTGACCTTCTGCCACGTGTCCGGAGCGTCGCCGCGGAACTGGATGTTCACGACGAAGCCCGCGCCCTGCGGGTTGCGCGCGGCAGAGGCGTCCGAGATGCCTTCGCCGGTCATGACGGTCTGCCCGTTGCGCTGCACGACCAGCTGTGCGGTGCGGCCCAGGACCTGCACGGCCTCGGCCGGGTCTTGGACGCCGGGCAACTCCACGACGATGCGGTTCTCGCCGGAACGGGCGATGACGGGTTCGGCGACGCCAAGTGCGTCGACGCGGCGCCTCAAGACCTCAAGCGTTCGGTCGGCGGCAGCGGAGTCGCCCTTGGCTTCGAGGACGATCTGGGTGCCGCCGCGCAGGTCGAGGCCGAGGCGCGGATCAGTGGTGAGCAGCAGAAAAGCGGATGCGACGAGGACCCCGAGCGCTATGAGACCGCGCACGAGCAGACCCCGTCGCGCAGCAGAGCGCGACATGGGTGAGTAAGCCTTCCGGTGCAGAAAGTGGTTGCTGAGTAAGGGAGTTCAGCGACCGGAAGGCGGCGAGCGATCCCGCTGCGGCGTCCAGCGGACGCCGTCTGGCGTGCGGTGGACGCGGCGGGCGAACGAGACGAGGAAACGCTTCGGCAGCGCGGGCCTGGTGACCGGCGGCGCGTCCATCGGCTGCTGCGACAGCGGCACCTGCGCGGCGTGGTGGTTGTGCGGCTTGGGCGCGGCGCCCGGCAGGTTCGCGATGTTCTGGGCGTACCGGACGACGGAGCCCTCGGCGGGCGTCGGTGCGGGCGCGGCGACGATGAACAGCTGTCCGAGGAACAGCAGGAACGCCAGTGCGACCGCGTTGCGACGCATCACCGCTTCCTGCCTCCCCCGACGTACACGAGCGCTCCCCCCACGACAGCGCACAACCAGGAAAGCACAAGTGGCTGCATCGTGGTTGCTCCTAGGAACAACGCGATCGTCCAGCCGACCAGAATCACGGCGGAAACCCCGAGCAGCGACACCGTGATCGCGAGCTTGCGCAGGCTGAACAACAGCTTGAACGGACGCAGCCGCAGCGCCACGACCACGCAGCACAGCACCAGCGCGCCGGTGAAGAACCCCAGGTAGGGCGTCGGACGTGGCATGCCGGCGACCAGAGCGAGTAAACCGCCGCCGACGAGCAGCAGCGAGAGCATCCGCAGCGCCCGCCACACCTGGACCTTGTTCAGCTGCGACGGCGCGGGTTTGGCCGAGCGGCGACGTTGCACGGTCGCCAGGTTCGTCCTGGAGTCGGCGTCGGACGGGTCGAGCTTGATCGCGGTGCGGTACGCGTGCTCGGCGGTGCCCCAGTCGCGCATCCGCAGAGCGGCGTCGCCGAGCACCTGGAACGCCCGTGCTTCGGAAGGCGCGAGCTGCGAGGCGTGCAAAGCCGAGTCGAACGCCTCGACGGCGCCGTCCGGGGAGTCCGCGAGCACCTCGGCCAGCACGACGTAACAACGCCAGTCACCGGGCTTGCGCTTGACCGACTCGCGGGCGGCGACAGCGGCTTCCTGGTGCCGGCCGAGATCGCTCAACGCCAGCGCCGCGAGCCGCTGCGGCCACGCCGGTTCGCCGTCGAGGATCATCGCCCGCTTGGCCGAGTCGAGCGCCTGGTCCGCCTCACCCAGATCCAGGTGCGCGGCGGCGAGCCGGCACCACGCCTCGGCGTGCCGAGGGTTCGCCGCCACCAGGGGCCGCAGCAGGTCGATGGCCTGCCGCGGTTTCCCCGAGGCGGTGAGCTCAGCAGCGCGCAGCAGCACCGCGGTCATCGGCTCGGACACGCCGCACAGTGTGACAGCGCGCCCTCAGCCACCAAACGGGTGACCTCGGACCTGGGTGTTGGGGTGTCCGCGAGTACCACCAACTCGCAGTTGGTGGTACTCGCAGATGCCGGAAAGTCAGGCCGCCGAGCCGAACCAGCGGGCCAGTTCCCCGTCCAAGGCTTCCTGGTCCGAGCCTGCCCAGGCCACGTAGCCGTCCGGCCGCACCAGCACGGCGGGCGCGTCCAGCTCCTCGCTCACGTCGACGAGGTGGTCGACCCGATCCGCCCAGCCGCCGACCGACAACGTCCCGGTCTGGTCGAGCAGAATCCCGTGACCCGCGTGCATCTGGTCGAACAACCCGCCCCGCTTCAGCGCGAGGTCTCCGATCCGCCGCCCCACCAGATCGTCCGCGGAACCGAAGTCGTACCGGATCGCCACCGCGATGATCTTCTCGATCAGGTACCGGTTGACGTCCTCGAACTGCACCAGCTCGGTGAACACCCGCCGCACCGCCTGCGGCCCGACGTCGACCTTCATCAGTTCGATCATGGCGCGGGTGGTGTTCAGGACGTCCTCGGCCACCGCGTGCCGCTCGGCGTGATACGTGTCGAGCAACCCCGCCGGAGCCCAGCCGTGCACCGCCGCCGCGAGCTTCCAGCCCAGGTTGAACGCGTCCTGCAGCCCGAGGTTGAGGCCCTGGCCACCGGTCGGCGGGTGGATGTGCGCCGCGTCGCCCGCCAGGAACACCCGGCCGGACCGATAACGAGAAGCCTGCCGGGTCGCGTCGCCGAAGCGGGACATCCACTTCGGCGAGTGCACGCCGAAGTCCGTGCCCGCGTACGCCCGCAGCTGCTGCTTGAAGTCGTCCAGCGTGGGCATGACCGCTCGGTCCTCGGACACGCCCTCAGCAGGCACGACGACCCGATAGCCACCTGTGCGGTACGGCCCGATGCCGAACAGCTTCTGCGTCTCGCGGACCTTCAGCATGATCGGCATCGCCTCCTCCCAAGGCACGCCGATCTCCATCTCGCCCAGCAGGATCTCCACCCGCGTCGGCTCACCGGGGAAGTCGATCCCGGCCAGCTTCCGCACGGTGCTGCGGCCGCCGTCGCAGCCCACCAGGTACCGGGCCCGCAACGAAGACCCATCAGCCAACGTGACGGTCACGCCCTCGTCGTCCTGCGCGAGCCCGACGACCTCGGACGAGCGCCGGACGACCGCGCCGAGCTCAACCGCGTGCTCGGTCAGCAGGCGTTCGGTGATCGGCTGCGGCAGCCCGAGCGTGTGCGGGTACTTGGTGTCGAGACGTTCCGGCGCGGGCTTGTCGATGCCCGCGAAGAACCCGGCCAGCGGGTGCTTCGTGCCGAGCTCCAGGAACCGGTCCGCGATGCCGCGCTGGTCCAGGATCTCGACGCTGCGCGCGTGCATGCCGAGCGCGCGCACCACCTTCGTCGGTTCCGCCTCGCGCTCCAGCAGCAGCACGTCCACGCCGTGCAGCCGCAGTTCGCCAGCCAGCATCATGCCGGTCGGCCCGCCGCCGGCGATGATGACGTCGATCATGGAGTATCCCCATTTCCCCAGGTAGATGACGTTGGCCGGGAAATGATGAAGCACACCCGGGGTCTTGTGGCAAGCCCCCGTCTGCGCTATATGTTGAAGTGGGAGGAGAGGGATCTCCTCCTTTCGTCGTCTCTGGGGGAGAGCGACTTGATCAGGTGGTACTTCGCGGGGCTCGCGCTGTCGTTCTTCGGAACGAGCGCGATGTACCTCGTCGCCGGAGTCTGGGTGAAGTCGCTGACCGGCAGCGATGCTCTCGCCACGATCGCGATCCTGTGCGTGTACGCGCCGGGCGTGCTATCCCCGTGGATCGGCCGGATCGCCGACTCGTACCGGAGAAGACCACTGCTCATCTGGACCGACCTGGCGATCGTTCCGGCGCTGGCGGTGCTCTTCTTCACCGACGAGATCTGGGTGATCTACGCGGTCCTGCTGGTCTACGGCGTGAAAGCAGTTCTGGTGAGCGCCGCCGAACCGGCGTTGCTCGTGGCGCTGCTCCCCCAGGACCAGCTCGCCAAGGTCAACGGCCTGCGCATGTCGCTGCAAGAGGGCATGAAGCTCGTGGCACCACTGGCGGCCGCCGCGCTGTTCGCGGTCTACGGCTCGTGGCCGGTCATCGCGATCGACGCGCTGTCGTTCCTGCTCGCCGCCGCGGCCACCAGCATGATCAAGGTCGACGAACCACCCCCCGCCCCACGCGAAACCCCGAGCTGGCCCCACCTCAAGGCCCTCACCTGGCCGATGACGGGCGCGGCAGCAGCGTTGTGCACGGGCTCGATAGGCACTGCGGCGTCGTTCTCCCTCGTGGAGAACGGCCTGCACCACGGCCCGGAGTTCCTCGGCGTGCTGACCGCGGCCCAGGGCGCCGGATCGGTCGTCGCCGGTCTGCAGGGCAAACGCACGAACGTCACGGCAGGGCTCGTGCTCATCGCGGCAGGAGCCCTGGCCAGGGCGACGGGCTGGCTCCCGGCGGTGCTCGCGGGCGGGTTCCTGAACGGCGCCGGTCTCGCCTGGGCGGTGATCGCGGTCGTCACGCTGGTCCAGCAACGCACCCCACCAGCGGTGCTGGGCAGGGTCAGCGCGACGGCCATCAGCATCGTGTTCGCGGGCGGACCGCTGGGGCTCGCGGCAGGCGCGGCACTCGTCGCGCACCTGGACTTCCGGACGATCTACGTGATCATCGCCGGCACCTCGCTGGTGGCGGCGGTGGGGGCACGCGGGGACCGGGCGCGCCGCTTCACTGCGCGCCGGGCCCCCGCGTGGCGGGCGACTGACCAGATGGAGTGATCAGCCGCACGTCGTAGCGGTCGGCGGCACCTGGCAGAGCCGGGCCGCGTAACCGCCGTTGCGAGCCACGGGCACCGTCAGGGAGTCTCCCGCCGCGACACGTTTGGTGTCGAACGCGATCTTGCCCGTCGGGCTGTCGTGGTACAGCTCAACCAACCAGGAGCCGGAGCCGAGGAATCCCGTTCCGACCGAAAGGTCACGCGGATCACCCGCCACCCCGGCACCGAGGAACCACGTCGATCCGGACCGCCGGGCCAGCACCGCGAGCTTGCCGGGATCGCCCGCCACCAGCCGAGTCTCGTCCCACGCGGCCGGAACCGCACGCAGGAACTGCTCGGCCACCGGATAGGCCTGGTAGCTGGAGATCTTGTCCGCGAAGTGCTGCACACCCGACTCGTACAGAACGCCCAGCGCCAGCTCGGCCGCGTCGGAGTTCGGCCGCACGCCCGAGAACGTCACCGGTGTGAAGTCCATCGGCCCGGTCAGGTTCCGGGTGAACGGCAGCGTCAGGTAGTGCTCGATCGGGAACGGCTCCCGGCCGGGACGCGGCTTCGTGCCCTCCGCGCCCTTCACCGCCTCGACGGAGAGCACGTGCGGCCAGGTCCGGGTGACACCGCGGGGGATCGGCGCGCCGTGGAAGTTCAGCATCAGCTGGTACTTCGCGGCGGCCGCGTACACAGCGTCGTACCAGCGCATGCGGTCCTGGCCGTCGGACTCGATGAAGTCGATCTTCAGGCCGACCGCGCCCCAGGAGCGGTACTGGGCGAAGAGCCGCTCCCGTTCGCTGTCGGTGTCGATGGTCTGCCATCGCACCCACAGCCAGGTGTCGACGCCGCGCGCCTTCGAGTACGCGATCAGCTCGGGGATCCAGTCGGCGCTCCAGCCCGAGTCGACGAGGTTGTACTCGTAGCCCTGCTTCGCCGCGTAGTCCGCATAGCGCTTCTGCAGAGCCAGATCACCCGTGCCGTCGCCCCACCACGACCACACCGCGGTACCGGGCTTGATCCACGAGGTGTCGGAGATCTTCGACGGCGGCGCGAGCGAGGTGATCAGAGAGCTCTCGACGATCTCGGCGAGCGAGCCGACGCCCAGCACGCGCCACGGCGTGGCGAGCGGCCCAGCGGACGTCTCCGCCGGATCAGGCAGAACGAGCCGGTAGCGAGACCCGTCGTAGACGACCCGCGAACCGCCGTAGCGGCCGTCGAGGTCGGATTCGGCGAGCAGCAACCACGACTCGCCGACGTGGAACAGCGCCGGATAGCCGTACTCGACGCCCTTCTCCGCAACGCGAACGTGCGCGGACTCGTAGTCGCTGCGCCCGTTGTCGTACGGCAGCAAGAACTTCTCGGCAGCGGCAGGCACCGCGAACTCCGACGCCTCGCCGAGCACGGTCGTCCATTTGCCCGACGGCAGCACATATTTGTACGCCACCCCGTCAGCAGACGTGCGCACCACGAGATCCAGCCGTTCAGCAAGACGCTGGAGGTGGAACGTCGTCTCCGTGCCGACGTAGGAGTGCTCACGTTTCTTGCCGGACACCGTGGTGTACGAGTCCTGGACGAGCCGCGACGCCGACCCGGCGAACTTCAGCCCCGACGTCAGGTCGGCGTCGGCGGTGCGGATGCCCAGCGCGGACGGCTCCAGCACCGTGGTGCCGCCGCGCCGGACCTCCAGGCTCAACCTCCCCTGGTCGAGCCGGACAAGTGCTTCTGGTGCAACGGATTGCGTTCCAACAGGCCCACCAGTAGCCGGCGCTGCGACCCTCCACTCACCGGACTCGGCGATGGCGGGAGAGGTGCCGGCCAGTGCGCCGACGACGGCCACAGCGACCGTCGCCAGCAGCACCGATCTGTTGCGAAACCCCATGCGTGTCACTCCCTACAGCGTGGCGGCGGTAGGTGGACAGGATTGGGAAAGCGCTTACCAGCCTAGGACAGCAGCCCTGACTCGTACAGATGAGCGAAGATGATCCGCGTGACCGGTGAGACCCGGTCCGCGTCGGCGGTGGTGAACCACCCCAGCTCGGCGATCTCGCTCGCCGGCTTCAGCTCCCCGGCGAAATCCGCCGTGTAACAGGTCATCCGCACGGTCTCCCCCTCGGCACGACCATGCGCCTGCGCTTCGAACACCCCGAGCAGCTCAGGCTCCGAAACCTCGACGGACAGCTCCTCGCGGATCTCGCGCACCAGCGTCTCGACGTCGGACTCCCCCGGCTCGCGCTTGCCACCGGGCACGTAGAAGGTGTCCTTGCCGTGCGAACGGGCGACGAGCACCCGGCCGTCCACGACGTGCACCCAAGCCACCTTGTCGATCACACGACCGACATTAGGCCGAGGCGAGCTCCTTCACCACGCGGTGCGCGTCGGCCAAGGACTCCACGGCCAGCTCGCGGAACTGGTGCATCTGCGGGTTGACGTCGGCCATGGTCAGCTCGGCGTGCACGAACTCCAGCTTCTGGTCCAGCCCGATCATCGACAGCACCGCCCGCAGGTACGGCTCCTGGAAGTCGAAGCCCTCCCGCGGCGTGCCCGGCTTGTAAGAGCCACCACGCGCGGTCACGACGACGACGCGCTTGCCGCCGAGCTCGAACGTGCCGTCCTCGCGCGGGAAGAACTCCTGGCTCGCGACCTGGTCGATCCAGGCCTTCAACGTCGACGGGATCGAGAAGTTGTACATGGGCGCGCCGATGAGGATCACGTCCGCGGCCCTGACCTCGGCGACGAGGTCGGCCTTGATGTCGTGCGGCGAGCCGTCGACGTGCGGGACGGGCTCCGCGTTCAGGTCGCGGTAGGTGTAGCCGCCCTCGGGGTTCGAGGACCTCCATACGTCGGCGAACGCGCCGGTGATCTCGCGGGTCACCGATCCCTCGTGACGAATGCTCGAGTCGATGTGCAGCAGATTGGTCATACTCAGAACATACGAGTGAAGAACATCCGCGTCAAGATGTTCTGAGTCGAGAACATCTTCGGCGGGATGTAGGATGAACCACATGGAGGTGCAGGAGCCGATCACCGCGTGTGTGGAGAAGTGGGACTTCAACTGGCTGCTGCACCGCGCCGCACAGCGGGTCGGGACCGCGTTCGCCGACGAGATCGCGAACTTCGGCATCTCGTTGCGCGGACAGCTGGTCCTGAACGTGCTCGCCAGTGACGAGGAGGCCGCGCGCACCCAGCTCAAGCTCGGGGCGATGCTCGGCCTGGACAAGACCACGCTGATGAGCGAGCTCGACAAGCTGGAGCGAGCCGGCCTGGTCGTGCGGGTGCCCGACCCCAACGACCGCCGGGTGCGCACACCGGTGATCACCGACCAGGGCCGCGAACTGCAGCAGCAGGCCGGAGCAGCGCTCGCCGAGGTCGAACGCGGCTTCCGGGCCCGCTTCAGCGATCAGGAGATGGTGGTCATCCGCAAGGCGCTGAGCGATCTCGCCAGCGGTGAAGGCCCCATGCACGGCTCCTGCATCTAGACCAGTGAACCCAGGTCAGCGTCACGCAGCTGTTCCGGAGTCACCGACGCCTGCTCGTTGACCAGCTTGCCGAGGGCCGTCCCGTGGTCCCAGACGTTGACGTTCATCGCCGCCCGCAGCCGCCCGCCGCGCAGCCAGAACGCGATGAACTCCCGCTTCGCCAGGTCACCTCGCACCACGACCTCGTCGGACGGATCCGCGAGACCCCGGTACTCCATGCCCAGGTCGTACTGGTCGGTGAAGAAGTACGGCGACTTCTGGTACGGCTCGTCCATGCCGAGCAGCGGCCCGGCCACGTAGGTGCCCTGGTCCTTGGCGTTGGCCCAGTGCTCGACGCGGACCCGCCCGTCGTAGCGCGGGTGGTCGTGTGCCGCGATGTCACCGGCCGCGAACACGTCGGGAGCGGACGTCCGCAACGTCGCGTCGACCGCGACACCGCCGTCGGCCAGCTCCAGCCCTGCGGCTTCGGCGAGCTCAAGACGTGGAGTCGCGCCCACGGCCAGCACCGTCACGTCCGGCATCAGCTCGGTGCCGTCGTCCAGCCGCACTCCGGAGGGCGAGAAGCCCGCCACGCCCGTACCCAGCCTGAACTCGACGCCGTGCTCCTCGTGCAGGCCGCGGAACATCTTGCCCATCTCGGTGCCCAGCACCCGCACCAGCGGCTCTGCCAGCGGGTCGACCACCGTGACGCGGCAGCCGTGCGCGCGGGCGGCGGACGCCACCTCGCAGCCGATCCAGCCCGCGCCGACGATCACGACGTGCCTGCCCTCGCGCAGGTTCGACTTCAACGCCAGCGAGTCGTCGATCGTCCGCAGCACATGTCCTTGCGCGCCAGGCAGAACACGAGGACGTGATCCCGTCGCGAGCAAGAGCCGATCGTAGGAACGGACTGCTCCATCGGAGTCAACGATCGAGTGATCGCCGGGCCGCAGATCGAGCACCGACACGCCGAGTTTCAGCTCGATCTCGTTGTCGGCGTAGAAGCTCGGCTCGTGCACCCACGCCGGCTCGTCGGCCTTGCCCAGCAGAACGTCCTTGGACAGCGCGGGAAGTTCGTACGGGCGATAGTGTTCGGTGCCGAACATGGTGATCTTGCCGCCGTACCCGCGATCCCGGAGCGCTCCGGCCGCGGAGGCACCGGCGAGGCCCGTCCCGACAATCACGATGCGTTGCGGTTCCGCCATTTTCACCCCTCCAGGTGACCTACTCTCATCCCACGTGCGACGCTATCCGCAGCTCGGCACGGTCGCTGAACGGAGAACGCGAAACCTTCGTCACGACCGTCGGCCGCACGCGTCTCATCAACGCGAGCGCCGGCACCACCGGGCCGGCGCGCCGAGTGAGCTGGAGGAAGAAACCCGTGGGAGCCAAAGAGGAGTGGCAGGTGAGCTGCCGCGACATCGCCTCGCGCCGACGGGACTTGACGGTGTTCGTCAGTCAGGGGCACATCGTGATCAACGTGCCGCCGGGAGAGGCCGCCGTTCTGACACCGCTGGAAGTAGGCCGGCTGCGCGCCGCGCTCAGGGAAGCCGTCGTCGCCGCTTCGGACACCGAGATGTGACCGCGATCACACCGTTACCTACTCACGAGTAGGTACGTGGCAGAGTGGGTCTCATGCTGACCCGCGTGCTGCTGACCCTGGTCAAAGCCGGAGTGATCCGGCCGCTGGGCCCGCGAGGCCTGTCCGGGACCGTGCGCGGGTACCTGCAGTGGGACATCACGCTGGCGTGGGGTTACCAGACCGGCGCCGGGCGACACCCGGACCGTGCCGCGATCGTCGACGACGACGGCGTGCTCACCTACGCGGAGGTCGACGAGCGCACTTCGAGGCTCGCGCATGCGTTCCGCGCCAAGGAACGCGTCGGACTGCTGATGCGCAACCACCGCGGCTTCATCGAGACGATGACCGCGTGCACCAAGATCGGCGCCGACGCCGTCCTGCTCAACACCGGCCTGAGCAAAGGACAACTGGCCCAGGTCGCACAGGACCAGAAGATCGACAGGATCGTCGCGGACCGCGAGTTCGCTGCCGTGCTCCCCGGCATCCCCACTTATTTCAGCGACGAGCTCGAATCGCTGATCCTCAACGGGCCGAGGACGCCACTCCCCCGCAGGCCTCCGCGCGGCCGGCTGATCATCCTCACCTCGGGCACCACCGGCACGCCGAAGGGCGCGCGCCGGCCTGAACCCGCGAGCCTCGCCCCCGCCGCCGCGCTGCTGTCCCGGATCCCGCTCAAGCACGGTGAGGTCATCGCGATCACCTCGCCGCTCTTCCACGCCTGGGGCCTCGCCGCGTTCCAGCTCGGCCTCGTGCTCGGCGCCACGCTCGTGCTGCGCCGCAAGTTCGACCCCGCGCAGACGCTGCAGGACGCCGAGAAGTGCACCGCGATGTTCGTGGTTCCCGTGATGCTGCAACGCATGCTGGAGACCCCGCACCGGCCGAAGCTGCGGATCATCGCGTCCAGCGGATCATCCTTGCCGCCGAAGGTCGCCGCCCGGACGCTCGAAGAGTTCGGTCCGGTGCTCTACAACCTCTACAGCTCAACGGAAGTGAGCTGGGCGAGCATCGCGACGCCGGAGGAGATGCTGCGCGCGCCCGGTACGGCCGGTCAGCCGCCGCTCGGCACCCGAGTGGCCATTGTGGACGATCAGGGACGGCCGGTCGCACCGGGAGAGACCGGGCGGATCTTCGTCGGCAACGAGATGCTCTTCGACGGCTACACCAACGGCACCAGCAAGGAGTCGTTGAACGGCCTGATGTCCACCGGTGACCTCGGCTACCTCAAGGACGGCCTGCTGTTCGTGGCCGGACGAGATGACGAGATGATCGTCTCCGGCGGCGAGAACGTCTATCCGCGCGAAGTCGAGGACCTGCTCTCGAACCTGGACGGCGTGACCGAGGTCGCGGTGCTCGGCGTGGAGGACGACGAGTTCGGCCAGCGGCTCGTCGCGTTCGTCGTCGGGGCCGAAACCCTGACGGCCGAACACGTACGTGAACACGTCAAGGCGAACCTGGCGCGGTTCTCCGTTCCCCGGGATGTTTTCTTCGTCAACGAGCTGCCCCGCAACGCGGCCGGAAAAGTGTTGAAACGCCAATTGCGCGAACAGGTCTAGGCTCGGCCCCGGGAGAGGGGCTTGAGCACATGACGGTTCCCGGCAGGACGGCTGATCCCCGTTCCAACGCCGTGCACAACCTGCGCGAAGCACGCATCGCACTGGACGAGGGCAGGCCGGGCGAGGCGCTGGAGTACGCCGAGAAAGCGGTTGCCGCGTTCGCGTGGCTCGACGATGCCGAAGGTGTCGCGGAAGGTGTGCTGGCGCAGTCCGTGGCGCTCGGCAAGCGCGGGCTGTGGCCCAGCGCGCTCGACACCATCGACAAGGTGCAGGAGATCGCGGCCGCGAACCGCCACATCGCACTGCAGGCGCGGTGCAGCTTTTCCCGTGCTGTCGTGGAACTGCGGCTCGACTCGCGCGAGCGGAGCTTCAACTCGTTCGCCAGAGCGCTGGGCCTCGCGGAGCTCACCGGCGACAACGAGCTGATCGGTTCGGTCCTGTTCGAACAGGCTCGCGTGATGCGCATGCAGTACCACGAGCACTGCATGATCCGCACCGAGGAGAGCCGCTGCAGCCTCGACGGCGAACCGTGCGTGCGCAAGCTGCGGCGCGCGGAGGCGTTGTGCGCGCAGGTGCGCGACCGGTGGAAGCAGGTCGGCGACCCGGTGCGGATGGCGATGGTCAACGTCCTGCTGACACACGTGCGCATCGATCTGGGTGAACTTGACCGCGCCAACCGCAGCTGGCAGCGCGCTGACCAGTTGCTTGCCGGAAGGAACCGCCCGGTGGCACGGGCGGAGGCCCTGATGGCGCGCGCCCGGCTGTCCGGAGCCCGCAAGCGCTATCCGGACCAGATCAGCCAGCTGACCCAGGCCGCCGAGCTCGCCATGAGCTGCCTGGCCCGGGAGGTCGCGGTGCACGCCCATCAACAACTGAGTGAGGCGTACGAACGATCCGGGGACCTGGAACGAGCTCTGAGGCACGCACGACTGCAGCTGGAGCAGTACCGGTTGTGGGAGCTGCAGGAGGGCCGCGACCTGCTGCGGATGCGCGAGCACGACCTGTCGTCACGACTCGTGGAACAGTTGGCGCACAGGCGTTTCGAGCCCAAGCGCGAGGACGCCGTGGTGCGTGTCCCGCACGCCGGCGAGCTGCGGGAGACCGGCACCGCAGAGCACACGAACACCCGGATCGCGAGCGCGCTGCGGGCCGGCCTCACCAAGCGCGGCATCGAGGTGCTGCGGCTCGTGGCGGCCGGGGCGAGCACGGCGATGATCGCCGAGTCGCTCGGACTGTCCCCCAAGACCGTGCAGAACCACCTCCAGCGGATCTACACGACGCTCGACGTCAACGGCCGCTCCGGCGCCATCGTGTGGTGGATGAGCCTGACCAACGACGAGGCACGCGGGGGCCCCGCGTACCCCTGAGGGTAACGCGGGCCCCCGCGTGCCTGTCAAGTATTGTCAAGTGATTGACAATTGGTCCGACCAGACCGGGTGCCAATCGCCCGTTCGGTCGCTTGCCGCCGACGGGGTGGTCGCGGTTCTTGGGTGATTTACCCACGTCGGCGCTATGGAATTGGGTGATGTGACGGGTAACTGGTCTGTGTCATGCTCCGTTAACAAGGTGTCCAGTTAACGAGCGAGGGGCGGTCATGGCCGGGCAACGTCGCCTGCCGTCAGTGCTTGCGCAGCGCAATCCGCGCCACGTCGCGCCACAGCAGCGGATCGACACCCTCGGGGTTGATGTGCTCCAGCAGCGCGGCCAGGGCCGTGCGCGCACCGATGCCGCCCTCCGGGTCTGCCTCGTCCGCCGCCCGCACCAGCAGCAGGTGGCACCGCAGCTGCTGCTCGGCGTCGAGCTGACCGGTCGCGAGGGCCTCCTCGGCGAGTTCGCGAGCCTTGTCGACCTCGCCGTCGCGCAACGCCAGCTCGGCGCGCAACGCCCGTGCGTGCGCGAGAAGCCCGTCCTGCTGACGCATCGCCGCGACCGTCGTCTCCACCTTGTCCAGCAACGCCACGACCTCGTCGAGGTTCGCGCCGGGCGTGCGCAACGCGATGGACGCTCCCGCAAGACGAACCCGGCAGCGGTACTCGGGATCGCCGTCGAAGTCGTCGAGCATGCCGACGGCCTCGCGGATGCAGTGCGCCGCCTCGGTCCTGTCGCCCAACCGATCCGCGACCTTCGCGCGCGCCCACCACGTGGAGATCGCGAGCCGGTCACGGCCGAGTTCGGGCAGCCGCACGGAAAGCTGGTCCACGACCTGTTCGGCGTCGGCCAGCCGTCCGGCCGCGGTCAGCTCCGCGCACAACGCGATGAGCGCGCGCGTGTTGACCCGACGCACCCGTTCACCGTCACCGGTGGCCAGCTCGACGGCCTCGGTCGCGGCCCGCACGGATTCGGCCGTCCGGCCGAGGCGCCGCAACGAGGATGCGCGCAGGATCTCCACCAACGCGTCCACCGCCGGACCGGGAGACCAGGACTTGCGCAGCTTCGCCGCCGCCAGCAGCAGACCCTCGTGGTCGCGCTGCCGCGCCAGCATCACCAGGCGCGTCCAGCGCACGCACCAGCCGAACATCTCCTCGTCCGACCGCTTTCCCAGCGTTTCCAGCAGGTCGACGGCCATCACCAGGTCACCGTCGTGGTAGGCGAGCAGCGCCTCGCACCACGCCAGCGCCTCGTCCTGCATCGCGGTGCGGTCCTCGTCGACCATCAGCTCGGACGGGTCGACGTCGAGCACCTCGGCGAGCCGGCGCACCACGGCGGGCGACGGGACACGTTCGCCGGACTCCAGCCTCGACACGTAGCTCATGGAGACGCCAGGGCACGCGAGGTCCTTTTGCGACAAACCGCGTTGCAGCCGGACCGCTCGCAGCCTCGCACCGAACCTCGTCAAAGACTTCCTGCCCTCATCCACGGCCGCCACCAATCGAACGGAGCCCCTTGATGAAGTTGAACACTATCGCTCGAACCCTCGCAGCAGTGATCCTCAGTTTGGCGGGCCTCGCTCTGACAGGAGGCGCGGCCCTCGCGGACTCCTGCGAGAGCGGCGCTCCCGGCGGCCACACGACGAACCCGTACCTGCCTCCGTACGCGATCGCTCCCTGATCGTTTTGCCCGGTTGAGGTGGTCTTGCCTCCCTCGCAAGCAAGACCACCTCTCCACCGACACACCAATTGACGCACCTGGCCACATCGCCAGGTACGAGTGAGGCACCCTTGTGGGGTGACTCTGCAACTGCGCACGCCTCGTCACCAGGTGAGTCCGAAGTCGGTCCTGCTGTGGACGATGCAGGCGGCCTTGTTCTGGCTGGTGCTGTTCGTGCCCCAGCTCGTCGTGTTCCTCATGGTGAACGAGCCGCCCACGTGGGAGCTCGCCCTGTTGATCGCCACGCTGGTCGTCGGACTCGTGCACACCGCGGTCGAGCCGAGCTGGCGTTACCGCGTGCACCGCTGGGAGACCACGCCGGACGCCGTCTACACCCTCTCCGGCTGGCTGAACCAGGAGTGGCGGGTCGCACCCGTGTCGCGCATCCAGACCATCGACACCAAGCGCGGGCCGTTCCAGCAGATGCTCGGCCTCTCCACGGTCACGGTGACGACCGCGTCGGCCGCGGGTCCCGTCGAGATCGAGGGCCTGGACCACGAGGTGGCGCAGCGGCTCGTGGTCGAGCTGACCAACACCACGCAGGCCACGCCGGGTGATGCCACGTGACCGCCGAACTGCCGGCGGCGCCGGAGCTCACCGAGCCGCTGACGGAGTGGCACCGCCTGCACGTGCGCATGCTGATCGTGCGGCCGCTCAACGAGGGCATCGCGATGCTGGTGCCGATCGCGGTCCTGCTGATCACCGGCAACGGCGAGAAGTGGCGCCTGTTCGCGAGCGGCGTGACGGTCGCGGTGATCCTCGCGTTCAGCTATCTGATCTGGCGCACCACGAAGTACCGCATCACCGACGACCAGGTCGAGCTGCACACGGGGTTGCTGACCCGCAAGCAGGTCGCGGTGCCGCGCGATCGCATCAGGACGGTCGACCTCACCTCGAAGCCGGGTCACCGCGTGTTCGGATTGTCGGCCGTGCGCATCGGCACGGGCCAGCAGGACACGCCCGGCACCGACGGCCTCACGCTCGACGCGGTGACCTCGGAGGAGGCCGAACGGCTGCGGGTGTTGTTGCTGCAGAAGTCAGTCACACCCAGGGCTGTGTCGTCCGACGTGCCGGGCTCGGAGCCGGTGGCCGCCTCGTCGGAGGTCATCTCGCAGCTCGACCTGAAGTGGCTGAAGTTCGCGCCGCTGTCGTTGTCCGGCCTGGTCGCGATCGGTGCCGTGTTCGGCCTGCTGTCGAACTACGCGGACGACCTCGGCCTGCACCCGGTCCAGGACCTGTGGGAGTGGCTGTTCGAACACCCGAGCTTCACCCTGCTCACGGTCGCCGTGATCGCGCTGGCCGTGCTCGGGCTGGTGCTGTCCATACCGCTTTACATTCTTCAGTTCTGGAACTACAAGCTGACCCGCGAGCCGGACGGAACCCTGCGCGTGCAACGGGGTCTGCTCACCACGCGCTCGGTTTCCGTGGAGGAGCAACGGCTTCGCGGCGTCGACATCCAGGAACCGCTGCTGGTCCGCGCGGGCAAGGGCGCGAAGCTCGCCGCGGTGACCACGGGCCTGGGCTCGAAGGGCGAGAGCAACCTGCTGCTGCCGCCCGCGCCGCTGACCGTGGCGCACCAGGTCTCGCAGGACGTCCTGAAGGTCGCCGACGACCCGACGTTGCGCAAGCTCCGCAAGCACCCGTTCGCCGCGTTGCGCCGCAGCATGATCCGGCACGTGGTGCCGTGGGTCGTGATCGCGGTGGGTCTCGCGATCTTCGCGCCGTCGTGGGCGTGGCCGATCCCGGTGGCGATCCTCCCGTTCGCCGCTTTGGTGGGCTGGGACAACTACCGCTCGCTCGGCAACGCGCTCGACGACCGGTATCTGGTGACGCGCAACAACTCTCTGGTTCGCTCGACCGTGGCGTTGCAGCGCACCGGCATCATCGGGTGGCGCATCCGGCGGTCGTTCTTCCAGCGCCGCAGCGGGTTGATGACGATCGGCGCGACCACGGCGGCGGGTGCCGGCGTCTACCACGTGACGGACGTCGGTGAGGCGGCCGGGCTGGCGCTGGCCGACGAGGCGGTACCGGACCTGCTGCGCCCGTTCCTGGTCGAGGGTTAGTCCACTGTGGATCGGGGTGTCACGCCGTGCGGAACGTCTGCCGGTAGGCCGTCGGCGACACCCCGATCGACGCTGCCAGCTGCTGCCGCAGCGCCGCCCCGGTGCCGAACCCGGCGTGCCGCGCCACCTGGTCGACCGGCAGCTCGGTCGACTCCAGCAGGTGCCGGGCGCGTTCCACCCGCTGCTGCGTCAGCCACTGCCCCGGTGACATCCCCGTCTCGGCGCGGAACCGCCGCGTGAACGTCCGCACGCTCATCCGCACCTGCGCGGCCATCCCGGCGAGGTCGAGCGGTTCTTGGAGCCGCTCCAAGGCCCACTCGCGAGCCAGGGCGGTCGAGGTGTCCGGGTAGTTCGGCACCGGGCGGTCGACGAACTGCGACTGGCCGCCCTGCCGCCACGCCGGGACGACGCAGTAGCGGGCGATCCAGTTCGCCACCTCGCTGCCGTGGTCGGACCTGATGACGTGCAGGCAGAGGTCGATGCCCGCGGCGACGCCCGCCGAGGTCAGGATGTCGCCGTCGTCGATGAACAGCACGTCCGGGTTGAGCCGGACCTTCGGGTACAGCGCGCGGAACTCCTCGGTGGTGCCCCAATGCGTGGTCGCGGGCCTGCCGTCGAGCAGGCCGGCGGCGGCCAGCACGAACGCGCCGGTGCAGATCGACATGATCCGCGGCGCCCGAGTCGTGGTCAGCGCCTCCAGGACGGCCGGTTCGAGCCAGCCCTCCCGTGCGGGCTTGTAGTAGGTGCCCGGCACGAGCACCGTGTCCGCGTCTTGGAGCACCTCCAAGCCGTGCTCGGGCGCGATCGTGAAGCCGCCGCTGGTGGGGATCGGGCGGCGGTCCGGCGAGCAGACGACGACCTCGTACAGGTCACCGAGCCGGGCGAACATGTGCGTCGAGCTGCCGAGGTCGAACGCCACCGACTGCTCCAGGGCGAGAACGGCGATGCGGTGCATGGCCCGATTCTTTCACATGTTGGCTATCTGGCCACTGGTCGTCGGTTTCGGCATCACGCAACCTTGTCGGCGTGAGACTGCATTGGGCCTGGGTTGTCGCAGGTGTGTCCTTCATCGCCTTGGTGGGTGCCGCGTCGTTCCGCGCGGCGCCTGGCGCGTTGATCGAGCCGTTGCGGGCGGAGTTCGGCTGGACGACCGGCACGATCTCGCTCGCCATCTCGATCAACCTGTTGCTGTACGGGTTGACCGCGCCGTTCGCGGCCGCGCTGATGGACCGGTTCGGCGTCCGGGTCGTGGTGACCTTCGCGTTGACGATGGTCGCGCTCGGCAGCGGGCTGACGGTGTTCATGACGGCGTCGTGGCAGCTCGTGCTGTTGTGGGGTGTCGTCGTCGGGACCGGCACGGGCTCGATGGCGCTGGCGTTCGTCGCGACGATCACCGGCCGGTGGTTCGTCCGGCACCGCGGCCTGGTCACGGGCGTGCTGACGGCCGGTGGCGCGGCCGGGCAGCTGGTGTTCCTGCCGCTGGTGGCGTGGCTGGCCGACGCCTACGGCTGGCGGCCGGCGTCGCTGGTGATCTGCATCGCGGCCCTCGCCGTGGTGCCGTTGGCGGCGTTCTTCCTGCGCGAGTACCCGCGCGATGTCGGACTGCTGCCGCTCGGAGCTGTTGAAGACACTCCCCCGCCGCCGTCCGGTGGCGCGGCTCGTCGCGCGCTGACCGCGTTGGGTTCGGCGGCCAAAACTCGGCCGTTCTGGTTGCTGGCAGGCGGTTTCGCGATCTGCGGCGCGTCGACGAACGGCCTGGTGGGCACGCACTTCATCCCCGCCGCGCACGACCACGGCATGCCGACGACGACCGCGGCCGGATTGCTGGCGCTGGTCGGCATCTTCGACATCGTCGGCACCATCGTGTCCGGCTGGCTGACCGACAAGATGGACTCGCGAGTGCTGCTGGCCGCGTACTACGCGTTGCGCGGCCTGTCGTTGATGCTGCTCCCGCAACTGTTCGGCGAGTCCGCGCACCCGTCGATGCTGGTGTTCATCATCTTCTACGGCCTGGACTGGGTCGCGACCGTGCCGCCGACGGTGGCGTTGTGCCGCCAGTACTTCGGCATGTCCGGGCCTGTCGTGTTCGGCTGGGTGTTCGCGTCGCACCAGCTCGGGGCGGCGATCGCGGCCTCGGCGGCCGGGCTCACCCGCGACCACCTGGGCAGCTACGACCTGGCCTGGTACGTCGCGGGCGCCCTCTGCCTCGGCGCGGCCGTGCTGTCAGCGTCGCTTGCGCGAAGTCCCGAACATGCCCCGCGTGATCTCGCGCGCCAGGGCGCTGCCGGCTGACCGCAGGAACGACTTCACGGCGCTGTTGCCGAGCACCTTCTCGACGAGCCCCGGTTCCTCCTTCTCGTGCCTGGGAGGTTCTGGGGCTTGTTGTTGTTCTTCCTGCGGTGGCGCGACTTTCTGCATCAGCTGCTCGTAGGCCGACTCGCGGTCGATCGTCTCCGAGTACTTGCCGTGCAGATCCGAGGAGCCTGCCGCCTGTTTGATCGCGTCGTTGCCAATGGTGTCCATCAACGAGCGGGGCGCGCGCAGCCGGGTCCACGCGACCGGCGTCGGGGCGCCCTTCTCGCTCAGCACGGTGATGATCGCCTCGCCGATGCCGAGCGACGTGAGCGCCTTCTCCAGGTCGTAGTGCGGCGTCGTCGGATACGTCTTCACCGTGCGCGCCAACGCCTTCTGGTCGTCCGGCGTGAACGCGCGCAATGCGTGCTGAACGCGCGCGCCGAGCTGCGACAGCACGTCGTTCGGAATGTCGGTCGGCAGCTGGGTGCAGAAGAACACGCCGATTCCCTTGGACCGGATGAGCTTCACGGTCTGGGTGATCTGGTCGAGGAACGCCTTCGACGCGTTCGTGAACAACAAATGCGCCTCGTCGAAGAAGAAGACGAGCTTGGGCTTCTCGACGTCGCCCTCTTCCGGCAGCGTTTCGAAGAGCTCCGCCAGCAGCCACATCAGGAACGTCGAGAACAACGCCGGGTTGCCCTGCAGCTCGGCCAGTTCCAGCAGGCTGACGACACCCTTGCCGTCGCGCTGCCGCATCAGGTCGGCCGGGTCCAGCTCCGGTTCGCCGAAGAACCGGTCGCCGCCTTGGGCCTCCAGGTTGACCAGGGCCCGCAGGATGACGCCGGCCGTCGAGCTCGACACCCCGCCGATGCCCTTCAGGTCCTCCTTGCCCTCGTCGCTGGTGAGGTGCTGGATGACGCTGCGCAGGTCCTTGGTGTCGAGCAGCGGGAGACCTTTCGAGTCCGCCCAGTGGAAGATCAGTCCCAGGGTCGACTCCTGGGTGTCGTTCAGGCCCAGCACCTTCGACAACAGGATCGGCCCGAAGCTCGTGACCGTCGCTCGCAGCGGCACCCCGAGGCCGCCGGTGCCGATCGACAGGAACTGGGTCGGGTACGACTGCGGCTGCCAGTCGTCGCCGGTGTCCGCGGCGCGCGTCCTGGTCCGGTCGCTTTCCTGGCCCTGCTGCGACAGACCGGACAAGTCGCCCTTCACGTCGGCCATCAGCACCGGCACGCCGTTGTTGGACAGCTGTTCCGCGAGCAGCTGCAGGGTTTTCGTCTTGCCGGTTCCCGTTGCCCCGGCGACAAGTCCGTGGCGGTTGACCATGGCCAACGGGATGCGGACGTGCGCGGTCGGCTCCACCGTTCCGTCGACCAGCACCGCGCCGAGCTCGATGGCCGCGCTCTCGGAGGCGTATCCAGCAGCGATCTCAGCTTGAGCCGTCATGCACGAGGAGCGTAACCAGGTTGCTGCACGCCGCCACTCGAAGTTGACGCCTCGCGCAGTAATGTTCGGGGCGTGATGGATCGTCTGGTGTGGATCGACTGTGAGATGACCGGACTCGACTTGGGCAAGGACGCTCTGATCGAGATCGCGGCACTGGTCACGGACGCCGAGCTCAACGTGCTCGGCGACGGCGTGGACATCGTGATCCACGCGGATGACGAAGTGCTCGCCTCGATGCCGGAGGTCGTCATGGAGATGCACGCCAAGTCGGGCCTGACAGAAGAGGTGCGCGCGTCCGCGGTCTCGATGGAAGAGGCCGAGGCGGCCGTGCTCGCGTACATCAAGGAGTGGGTCCCGGACCCGCGCACGGCCCCGCTGGCCGGCAACTCCATCGCCACGGACCGCGGCTTCATCGCGCGCGACATGCCGGCCTTGGACGCCCACCTGCACTACCGCATGGTCGACGTGTCGTCGATCAAGGAGCTGTGCCGGCGCTGGTACCCGCGCATCTACTACGCGCAGCCGGGCAAGGGTCTCGCGCACCGGGCGCTCGCGGACATCATCGAGTCGATCCGGGAGCTCGCGTACTACCGGAAGACGGCGTTCGTGCCGCAGCCCGGTCCGTCGACCGAGCAGGCCCAGGCCGTGGCCGCTGAGCTGCTGAAGAACGTCGACTGACCCCCTGATTTCTTTATCGGTGGATGACGTTGCTATGCTTTCCCCGCCGGTCAACGACCGGTGATGGTGGGTGTAGCTCAGCTGGCAGAGCACTGGGTTGTGATCCCAGGTGTCGCGGGTTCAAGTCCCGTCACTCACCCTTTGTCGAAAGGCCTCCGCAAATGCGGGGGCCTTTCTTCACGTTTCGGGAGTGTTCATGACCACGCTCGTCGCCAAGGATCTCGCCGCAGGTCACGGTGATCGCGTCCTGTTCTCCGGACTGGATCTCGTGGTCGCTCCCGGCGACGTCATCGGGCTCGTCGGCGTGAACGGAGCGGGCAAGTCGACGCTGCTTCGAACGTTGGCGGGCCTGATCCCCGCTGAAGAGGGCCGGGTGTCGTTGAACCCGCCGTCCGCGAACGTCGGCCACCTCGCGCAGGAGCCGGAGCGGCTCGAAGGCGAGACCGTGCGCGAGTACCTGGCCCGCCGCACCGGTGTCGCCGCAGCTCAGACCGCACTGGACGTCGCCACCGAGGCGCTGACCGCGGGCAACGACGAGGGCTACTCCGAGGCGTTGGACCAGTGGCTCGCACTGGGAGGCGCTGACCTCGAAGAACGGTCGCTGGAGGTCATCGGCGATCTGGGGCTGACCGTGGGCCTGGACGCGTTGATGACCTCGCTGTCCGGCGGCCAGGCGGCGCGGGCGGGCATGGCGTCGTTGCTGCTCAGCCGCTACGACATCTTCCTGCTGGACGAGCCGACCAACGACCTGGACCTCGACGGCCTGGAGCGGCTGGAGAAGTTCGTCACGGGCCTGCGCGCGGGCACCGTGGTGGTGTCGCACGACCGCGAGTTCCTGGCCCGCACGGTCACCAGCGTGCTGGAGCTCGACCTGCACCAGAACCAGGTCAGGCTGTACGGCGGCGGCTACGAGTCGTACCTCGAAGAACGCGCGCGGGCCCGTCAGCACGCCCGTGACGACTACGAGGAGTTCGCGGACACCAAGGCGTCGTTGGAGGCCCGCGCGCGCATGCAGCGCTCGTGGATGGAGAAGGGCGTGAAGAACGCCCGGCGCAAGGCCGGCGACAACGACAAGAACGCCCGCAAGTTCCGCGCCGACGCGACCGAGAAGCAGGCCTCGAAGGCCCGGCAGACCGACCGCATGATCGAACGGCTGGACGTCGTCGAGGAGCCGCGCAAGGAGTGGGAGCTGCGGATGGAGATCGCCTCCGCACCCCGTTCCGGTGCGGTCGTGGCGTCTCTGCGCGGTGCGGTCGTCGAACGCGGCGGCTTCCGGCTGGGTCCGGTCGACCTGCAGATCGACTGGGCGGACCGGGTCGCGATCACCGGGGCGAACGGCGCGGGCAAGTCGACGCTGCTGGCCGCGCTGCTCGGAAGGGCAGAACTGGCGTCGGGTTACGCGACGCTGGGCTCCGGCGTCGTGGTCGGCGAGGTGGACCAGGCGCGTGGGCTGTTCCTGGGCGACCTGCCGCTGGTGGACGCGTTCGAGGAGGCCGTGCCGGAGATGAACCCGGCCGACGTGCGGACGTTGCTCGCGAAGTTCGGCCTGAAAGCGGCGCACGTGATGCGGACGGCGGCTTCGCTGTCGCCCGGCGAACGCACACGAGCCGCGTTGGCGTTGCTGCAGGGGCGCGGGGTGAACCTGCTGGTGCTCGACGAGCCGACGAACCACCTCGACCTGGCGGCGATCGAGCAGCTGGAGGCGGCGCTGGACAACTACCCCGGCACGTTGCTGCTGGTGACGCACGACCGGCGGATGCTCGAAGCGGTGCAGGTGAACCGTCACCTGACCGTTGCCGGCGGCCAGGTGACGGTGTCCTGAGCTACTTCAGGTCGAGCTTGTAGATCTGGGTGGTGCTGTTGTTGGGGATGGAGTCCTTGTCCCCGTTGGACGTCGTGAGCCAGAGGTCGCCCTGCGGGGTCTTCTCGACCGTCCTCAAGCGACCGTAGGCACCCTCGAAGAAGATCTCGGGCTGGCCGCCGATCGGGATCCGGTAGAGCCGCTGGCCGCGCAACGCCGCGAGGTACAGCACGTCGTCCACAATGGCCAGTCCGCTCGGGGAGGCCTGGGAGACCGGCCAGGTGTGCTTGGGCGCGAGGAAGGTCGGGTCGCCGCACTCGCCGGACGTGCCTTCGCAGGCGGGCCAGCCGTAGTTGCCGCCGGGCTTGATCAGGTTGACCTCGTCCATGACCGAGTTGCCCAGCTCGGCCTCCCAGAGGCGGCCTCTTGAGTCGAACGCCAGGCCCTGCACGTTGCGGTGGCCGTAGCTGTAGACGTACTTGCCGGGGAACGGGTTGTCGCGCGGCGCACTTCCGTCCGGGTTGACGCGCAACACCTTGCCGCCCAACGAGTTCAGGTCCTGCGCGTTGGAGCTGACCTGACCGTCGCCGGTCGCGATGTAGATCTTGCCGTCCGGGCCGAACCGGAGCCGGCCGCCGTTGTGGAACTTGTTGCGCGGGGCGCCGGTGAGCAGCACCTGGTGCGTGGTCTGGTCGAGCTTTCCGTCGACCAGCTTGAACCTGACGAGCCGGTTGTCGGTCGGGCTGGTGTGGTAGGCGTAGATCCAGCCGTCCTTGTACTCGACGCCGAGGAGCCCGCCCTCGCCGTCGGTGCTGACGACGTTCGGGACGCGGCCGGCGACGGACTTGGTGCCGTCGGGTGCGATGCGGATGATGTCACCGGTGTCGCGCTGGGCGTAGAAGGCGGTGCCGTCCCTGAGGAACTCCAGGCCCCACGGCACGTCCGTGTCGTCGGTGATCTTGGTGACCTCGCCGACGGCGTCCTGTCCCTTGCGGGTACTGGCCTTGATCGGCGCGGTGAACGCCGAGCTCTTGCCGGAGGTGTCGATCGCCTTGACCGTGAACTCGTAGTCGGTCTGCTGCTTCAGGCCCGCGATCGTGGTCTGCTGGCCGGTCGTGGTGCCGACCTGGACGCCGCCGGAGAAGACCGCGTAGCTCGCGACGCCGATGTCGTCGCTCGACGCACCCCACGCGAGCGAGACGCTGTTGGCGGTCAGCTTCTGGACGATCGCGTTGAACGGCACGGTCGGTGGCGCGGTGTCGACGACGGCGGGTGGCGTGGTGACCGTGACCGAGTTGCTCGCCTGCGAGATGTTGCCCGCGGCGTCCTTCGCGTTGACGTAGAAGGAGTAGGTGGTGTTCGGGTTGAGGCGGGTGACGTTGTTGGAGAGCGCGTCACCGGCGACCGTCTTCACGAACTGGCCGGACTGGTAGATCTCGTAGCTCGTGACGGCCACGTTGTCGCTCGCCGGGCCCCACTGCAGGTTGACCGAGGTGGCGGTGAAAGCCTTGACGGACAACGTTCCCGGAGCACCGGGCGGTGCGGTGTCGACGACGCCGGGCGTGCCGTGGACCTCGAACTCGCGGAGCTCGTAGTTCCGGAAGCACGGTTTGGTCAGCGAGACCCGGACCCAGCGGCCGAAGCCGGTGAACTCCAGGTTGTCGTCGCCGCCGTCGCCCTTCTCGGTGCGGTACATGTCGCGCCAGTAGACGCCTTCTGGCGAAGTCTGGACGGTGTAGCTCCGCGCGCAGAGGAAACCCCAGCGCAGCACGACCCGGTTGATCGTCGACATCGAGCCGAGGTCGATGGAGATCCACTGCCGGTCGCCGTTCTCGCTGCGCCAGCTGGTCCGGCGGTCGACGTCGGTGGCTTTGGTGGCGACGTGCCGGGCGTTGCTCTCGCTGGACGCCGTCGCCGGTCTGCCGAGCGAGAGCAGCACGTCGTCGGCTTGCGCGGGTGGTGCCGCGACCACCGCGAACGTCAGGGCCGATGCGAGCACGAGCAGTCTTCGCAGCGGTGCAGCCACAGTGCCTCCCAGGTAGGTGCGACCAGGCGGCGGTGGCGGGGACAGCCTTCCACAAACGTTTTCAGCAGACCAGCGAAAAGGGGCCGCGCACCGCGTGCGCAGCCCCTTCGTCGTGCTCAGGTCAGCGGTTGCCCTGGACCCACTGGTTCCACGGCACCTGCCAGTCGCCGAACCCGTCCCACGGCTCGAGCGCCGGGCCGCCGGAGTTCGTGACGATGACGACGTCGCCCTGGTTGCTGTTGTCGTAGACCCACTTGGCGTTCTCGGGCGAGAGGTTGAGGCAGCCGTGACTCACGTTGCGGCGGCCCTGGTCACCGACGGACCACTCGGCCTGGTGGAAGAAGATGCCGCTGTTCGACATCCGGAACGCCCAGCTGACCGGCGTCTTGTAGCCGCCGTTCTCCAGCGCGAGACCGTACGTGGTGGAGTCCATGATCATGCGGTCGTGCTTCTCCATCAGCACGTACGTGCCGGTGGGGGTGGTGTTCGCCGCGTTGCCCATCGACGTCGGCATCGTGCGCACGACCTGGCCGTTGACCTTGACGTTGACCTGGTGCGTGCCGCCGTCGGCCTCGTAGATGACCTCGTTGCCGACCGTGGTCGTGATGATGCGGTCTTCCTGGCCGTAGATGCCGTCACCGACGGTCTTGCCGTAGACCTTGACGTGCATGGTGATCTTGGTGCCCGACTTCCAGAACTTCTCCGGACGCCAGTGCACCTCCTTCTTGTTGAACCAGTAGAAGGCGCCCTCGACCTTGGGCTCAGTGGTGATCTCCAGCATCTTCTCGGCCGCGACCTTGTCGGCCACCGGCTCGTCGAAGTAGAACGCGAGCGGCTGTCCGACACCGATGGTCGAGCCGTCCTGCGGGTTCGTCGACACGTAGGTCAGCGTCCGCGGCTTCACCGTGGTGAAGGACGACTCCTTGGTCTGCGGCTTGCCGTCCTCACCGGTCGCCGTGGCGCTCAGCTTGTAGGTCTTGCCGTACCCGAGCGGCTCGGTGTTGTTCCACTGCGTCGACTCGGGGTTCATCTTCCCCTCGACGACCTTGCCGTCGGCGTTCGTCAGCTTGACCTCGGTCAGCTTCCCGTCCGCCGCTGTGGCGATGACCGGCAGCCCTGGCGACACCTCGGCCGCGCCGTCGTTCAGCGCCAGCGTCAGCGTGACCGGCTTCGGCGGCGGCGGAGTGCTCGACGACGTGCTCCCCGCACCGGTCGAACTGTCGCCGCCCCCCGAACAGCCTGCGATCAGCATCACAGCGGCAGCCGCCATGACCACCCCACGACCGCGCCTGCCCCACATCCCCATCGACGTACTTCCGATCTACTTGTCGCCCGCTCCCGAGACTGCCTGCACGAAGTCGTTTTGGCGTCCCCCGAGTAGGTGACGACACGGGGTACCCGGAAGTTGCGCAAGTGGCCGGATCGTTACGTGCCCGATGTAGCTCATCCGGTCGCTGACCAGCCGATTGGGATCCGCTCGCGGCGCTGTGCTAACGTTCTGCACGTCGGAACAGCAAGTGTCCGGCACACAAACAAGCGCCGCTAGCTCAGTTGGTTAGAGCAGCTGACTCTTAATCAGCGGGTCCGGGGTTCGAGTCCCTGGCGGCGTACTCCGGAGAAGCAGGTAGAGATTCGTCTCTACCTGCTTTTTTGCATTCTGCGTACTCATGCTCCTTCTCCGTTTCGTCGTTGTGGATCATGGTTTGTGAGCCCGAGACGAGCCCGAGATGCGGATGATCTTCGATCGCCGGACGGTCCGGCATGACCCGGACCGAGGCGACCTTGCGCGGCACGAGGCGGGCGATGCCCTCGGCGGTCTCGCGGGCGACCTGCGGCAGCACGCCGGTGTAGGTGTCCGCGGTGATGGTGATCGAGGAGTGCCGCAACATGCTGGACACGACCTTCATGTCAGCCCCTGACGCCAGCGCGAAGGTCGCGGCGCCGTGACGCAGGTCATGCAGCCGGATCGGTGGGAGACCGGCTTCTTCGACGAGCTTGTTGAACAGGTCGGTGACGGCGGCCGGATGCAGCGGCGTACCGTCCAGCTCGGTGAACATCAGACCGAGGTCGACCCACGCGTCTCCCGCTGCCTCGCGTTCACGGTGCTGCCGGGAGCGGTGAGCGCACAGCTCCAGAACCGTCCCGCGATCGAGCGTGATGATCGCCACGCTGCTGTCGGTCTTCGGGGCGCCGAACTCGGTCTCCCAGCCGACCTGCAGCAGCTGGAATCGGATCGCGAGCGAGGCCGCGTTCTCATCGAGGTCGGCCCAGTACTGCCCGAGGCCTTCACCGCGGCGCAGTCCGGCGTGGGCGAGCAGGTGGAAGAACGCGTACAGCCGGTGGTGCGCGATGAAGTCGAGGAATGCGCCTGTCTGCTCCGGCGTCCAGACCATCACCTTGCCGGGGATCTCCCCCGTCTCCAGCCAGCGCGCCACACGGGCGTCAGTCCAGATGAGCGGCTTCGGACGTACCTCGGGCGGCAGCTCGACCTTCACAGCGGGGTTGAGGGTGATCAGCCCGTCGCCATGCATCGCGTCGTTGAGACCCTTGCGCGCCGTGGCCACGATCCGGTGCATTGAGGCGATGCCGACCGGGCGGCGGTATCTCACCAGTGCGCGGTGGTCCGGGTCCGGGCTGTTGCGCAGCTCCTCGATCCGGTCGTTGAACTCCTCGATGCGCTCGAACATGAGCGTGAAGTCGGCGCTCTCCAGCTCGTCGAGCCAGATGTCGCCCATGTACGGCACGAGGTACAGGCGGATGTGGGACTCGTAGCTGCGGTAGGTGTTCCTGGAGAGGACCTTCTTGCGCGGTGGCAACCAGCTCAGGAAGTAAGGGCCAACTTGGACGCGGTCACGCAGACCACCCTTCGGCCGGACCCGTCGGCGCACAGTGTCCTCGTCGGGGATGGCCGCCGAGTTGCTGATGGCTTCCGCGATGAGGTCGCCGACCTGTGTCAGCGCTTTGGTGTCGCCGGGCCTCGGGATGGCGAGCAAGCGTCGGATGAGGTCGAGTTCATCCTGTGCCGCGGTCGCAGTGTCGAACGTCGTGCGGCGGCGTGGCCGTCGTTCACCATCTGCTGCCGCTGGGAGCTCGATGCGGTAGCCCCACGTGCCGTGCTCGCTCCTGCTGAGTTTCGGGCAGGACTTGCCGAACGGCTTGCCCGTCGCCGGGTTGCGACACGAGCAGCGCTTGAAGGTGGAGCCGAGCGCGACGCCTTTCGCGTCAGCCGTCTTGGATTGCATGACTATCATGCTCGCGCTGCGGTGTGAGCCCGAGCGAGCCCGAGAAATGGGTGAACTTGGCCCGAGACATAGGAATCCGTTCGTGTCGAGTGTGGACCGTCAGTCACGAGTCCGGCGCTTGCGAACCACCTTTGTCACGAGCGGCTGAGGTTGCGCCGTCGAACCCTGATGCGGCGGAACTGCTTCGAGCCCGAGTTCTCGACGCAACTCAGCGGTCGGAACTCGGTAAGCGGAACCGACTCTCACAACACGGCAAGGGAACTCGCCTTTGCGTGCCAGCGCGTATGCCGTAGTACGTCCGAGTCCGAACGCGCGGCCGGCGACGACGATGTCGACGACCGCAGGGAGATCCATGACCTCCGCGACGGTCAACGGTTTCGCCGTCACAGCGCCACCTCTTCCTGCTCGGCGAAGCGTGCGATCGCGAGTTCGTGGAACGCGGGATTGAGGTCGACACCGATGTACGAGCAACCGAGCTGGCGTGCAGCGAGTCCCGTGGTTGCGGTGCCGCTGAACGGGTCGAGCACCACGCCACCCGGCGGACACCCAAGCCTGATTGCGCGGCGTGCGATCTCGATCGGACCTACCGCAGTGTGTCCGCGGAACGACTGTGTCGGCACGCTCCACACGTCTCCGAGCAGCGTACTTGCGGGCGCGAAGTAGTGGTCCTTCGACATCGCGAGAAAGAAGACGGACTCGTAGCGCGTGCTGAGCCTGTCACGCACGGACTCGGGCCGCGCATTCGGTTTGTGCCACACGACCGAGTTCCGCAGCAGCCAGCCGTCTTTCTGCAACGCGAACGCCACTCTCCACGGAACACCGATCAGGCTCTTCCTCAGTGCACGGGATTGAGGTGGTCGATGCGTGCCATGGCGACGCCGTCGAACCTCGTCGCTGGCCGTGGGTGCGGTCGAGCCAGCGGCGACGTAGTTCCCCCATGACCCGCCGTACGAGTCGCCGAGGTTCAGCCAGCAAGTCCCCGAAGGCTTGAGCACGCGACGTGCCTCAGCGAACAGAGTGCGCAGGACCTCGACGAAGTCCTCAACACGGTGCTCGTGCCCGTACTGCCCTGCGATCCCGTAGTCGCGGTGTCCCCAGTAAGGCGGTGACGTCACTACGCAATCAACCGATCGTGCGTCGAGTCCGCGAAGCGTGTGTAGCGCGTCCCCCAGGTGAAGCTCGACCCGTGCGCTTCGGTAGTAGATGGACGCCTTGTTCATGCCGCCCACCTCCCCTCGTCCGTGCTGATGCCGACGAACCGGCGACCGAGTCGCCGCACTGCGTCCGCCGTCGCAGACGTCCGGCAGAACGGTTCGAGCACGGTGCCACCAGGGGGACAAACTGCCTCGATGCATCGCGAGACCGAGGCACTCGTCCACACATCTCCTGGCCCCTTCGAGTCGTCGCGAAGCGCATCGCGGTCGAAGTAGTAGGTCCGCGACTTCGTCAGCAGGAAGACAAGCTCATGCGCAGGTTCGAGGCGTCGTCGTTCACGCAACGACGGCACCCGGCGCTGCAACACGACGGCATTGCGCACGATCCACCCAGCCGTCTGCAGGGTGAGGACGACCCGCCAAGGCACTCCTGCCCAACCGTGACCCTGCTCGACATCTGCCAACCGCAACCAGACAGTGCCGGTCTGCACGAGCACGCGACGAAGCTCGATGAAGGTCCTCTGAAGGTCGACGCCATCTCGTCCTTCCACGGCTTCAGGCCACACGATCGCGCAGTCCACGGACCCGGCGGCCATGTTTTGGAGGGCCTCCAAGACCCCTGTCATGCTGCTCGCCGCCCACAACTGCGTTCGGCCGCATGAGCGAAGCTCGTCCTCACAGGTGCCGAAGTGGCCGCCTCTGCAGCGAGCTCCACCTCATGCGAAAGCTGGAAGACGAGCACCTCGTGATGCGCGACTCGACGCTGCTCACCAGAACCGCGCACAACCATCCGACTGCCGCGCACTTCCGCGGACAGCGCAACGCAGCGCTCAACCAGCGCGAGTCCGGCGGTGGTTGCGGCTGTGACGACCAGGCTTGCGAGGTCAACAAGCGATCCGTCTGAACGCCGGCACGGGCGCGCGACGATGACGACGTGTCCACCTGGCCGCAGCAGTGGTTCGCAGTACTGCAGTGTCTTAGCGAGCTCGCCGACCGCGGACTCGACACGGTCATGCTCCGGTCCGGTCCGGAGCGCTGTGAGAACGAGTCCGACTCGTCCGACCAACCCGGCGGCTCGGACAGTCGCGAGCATCCTCGGCCGGACTTCAAGGACGGACCCGTCGCACCACGCGCCCGCTGTCTTCACGGCGGTGATGTTGGCTCGGGCGAGGGTCCACCAAGGCTTTCGGACTGTGAGTCCGAGCGCATGACGACCCGCGCGCAGCGACTCGGTCAGCACGGTGCCGGAGCCGCAGTCGGGGTCGAGCACTAGGTCGCCGGTGCGCGTCCACGCAGCGATCGCATGAGCGGCGATGGCGGGAGGAATCCGCTCGTGATCGAACTCGGTGCCGGAGACACAGCCCGCTTCACGCAACTGTGCATGCGCGCTGCGCTGCCCGGTCGGCCACACGGAGGTAGCTCCGTCGTTCATCGACTGGCACCTCCCGACTCCGCGATTCGGGCAGGGCTGGCTGACCGCGTGAACACCAGAAGGTCGTCGTGCACCTGGCGGTGCAATGCCGACGCCGGACGAACGTGGAGAACATCGCGGAGAGGCACACGCAGCAGCGCGACCCGGTCGAGGTAACGCAGGCCGACATCGCGTGCGGCGCGCACCAACCGCTCTGTGGGGTCGATGAAGCGGCCACCGGACCGAGCGCCGCGAGTGATGACAGCCAGGGTGCCCGCCGGCGTGAGCAAGGGGGCGAAGCTGAACGGACGGAACCAGTCGAGCGTCGCCAGATCCGCCGCTGTGAGTACGAGGTCGTAGCCGTCCGGTCCGGATTCAGACTCGACCAGTCCGCCATCGCGTTGTTCAACACCGGGTGCGACAGCCGTGTGCGTCTGAACGCCGCGACCGAGTCGGACGACGGTCCAGCCCGCTTCGTGGAGTCCGTCGTAAGGACCGAGCTGGGACTGGCCACGAGCCGACGGCGTGAGGTACGGCGCTGGGTGGAGCAGGAGTACGCGTTGCCCCGGCTGCGTGTAGGTCGTCACGGTCTTGACGACGGCGGTCAGCAACCAGCTGGCAAGTGAGCCTGTGCCTTCGCAGAGGTCATCTTGGCCGCATGGCCAGACGGTGTTCGGCTGCGCCAGTCGAGGGCGACGCCACCCGCGACGCAGGGGCGGTTTGCGCACTTGGGAGTTGCGAGCGGAAATCATCGCCTATCTCCTTAGCCGAACGAGCCCAGGTTCTGACACCCCTTAACTCCGCGATCCATGTTGGTTTTGGACAGTCGAGCTCAAAGAATCTGCCCAGAACGCCAAGACAGCGCCCAGATCTGCTGCCGAACCGAGGCGCACCGCTACTACAACCGAACTAGCAGTGAACCAAAGGAGCTGGTCAAGCCATCAGAGCCAGCCTCGACCGCAGGTGCTCACCAACCCCCTCGTCCCGCGACACCGAAGCAACGTGGTCAACAACTAGTAGCACTCCACGACTTTCTAGTCGGAAATTAGCAATGCGTTGGTATTTGCGTAGTACCGATCGTGGCGTCATGGCGTCGTTGCATTCCGCATCGACGCCTCAGGAGCCACGTCATGACACCGAAATCCGTTCTTCGCAGCAGCGACGACTACTCGACGAACTCCCTGGACATCGCCCGCGACACCTTCACCTGGCTTGTCACCGGACCGCACCCGGTGTCGCTCGACGGTCGCGACTTCGAAGGACTGCCGAACCGTCATCTCCCGCTGGACGACGTCCGCGACCGCCTTCTCGCGCGCACCTGCTCGCAGTCGACTAAGGACGCGGTGTGGGCCCACCTGGTGCTGCGCTCCCGCGCAGAAGGAGCCACCTGGACGGTTGCCGCGGTCGGGGTCGCGTTGCCCGCGCTGACCTCCGTCGCAGCCACGCTGTCCGCTCGGTTCGTCGGCGATCCGGCCGACGTGCACGCCGACGTTCTGCGCGGCTTCCTCGCCGCGTTGGCGACCATCGATCTGCGTCCGCCCCGGATCATGCTGCGTCTCCGCTGGGCGGCTTACCGGTCTGGGTACGAAGCGCTCGCCGAAGCGCTCGCGAGTCCGATTCCGGTCGCGCAGGGGTTCCGCTCAGCTCCACCGCACGCACCTTGGGGACACCCGGATCTCGTCCTCGCCCGCGCCGTGCGCGACGGAGTCCTGACTCAGACCGAAGCCGCGCTCATCGGTGCGACCCGGCTCGAAGAGGTGTCCGTTCGCGAGTGGGCGGCAGCGCACGAGGTGAGCGAATGGGCGGTCTACAAGGCTCGCAAACGCGCCGAAGTCCGACTCGTCGCCTACCTGCGTGACGAGGCCGCCGAGACCGAAGTGGACGAGAAGTCCGCGGCGCCCGTGTCCAAACCGGACGCGAAATCCGGAGTTCAGGGCTGCGGGACAAACCCGCGTTCAGTTCCGTCTTCGGAGGTGCCCCGATGCGCCTGATCGAACGATCCACCGCCCCGACACGCTCGCGCCGACGGGTACGCGTCCTGGTCGTCCCGCTGGTCGCCATCGCGCTGCTGACGTCGGCTTCGGCGGCCCACGCCGACACCTCGGTCGTCGCCATCGCTGCGTCTGTTGGTGACGTCCTCACCAACATCCGCAACTGGATCATGGGCATTCTCGCGGGCCTCGCGACCGTGTTCCTGACCATCGGCGGCGTCCGACGCGTCCTCGGCGGCGGCGATCCTGGCGAACAGGAGAAGGCCAAGGAGTGCTTCAAGTCCGCGGCTTGGGGCTACGGCCTGGCCGCACTCGCGCCGCTCGTCGTGGAGATCCTCAAAGGGATCGTGGGGGCCTGACCGATGGCCGCCGTCACCCCGCTCACCTTCCGGCCGCGGCGCTGGCGTGTGGCCCTGCTGCTCAGCATCGTCGCCGTGTTGGTCGGCCTCGCGACGGCCACCGCCGTCGCGCAGCCGACCACTCCCCCGTCGCCGTCTCCGTCACCACCATCCACGACGTCTCCGCCGCCGACCATCAACGTTCCGCAGCCGGGGAAGACCGACTCCGAGTGCGGCATCACCGACCTGACCGCGTGCGTGAGCGAAGGCTTCAGCTCGTTCGTGAACCTGTTGGTCGGAGAGTCGCTGAACTGGCTGTTGCGACTGCTCGGCGACACCCTGCTGTCCACCCCGACGCTCGACCAGTTGCCGCGCATCGGCGAGATTTGGGAGCAGTCGCGGCTGTTCGTCGTCGCGGTGTACTCGCTGTTGGTATTGATCGCCGGAATCCTGGTGATGAGTCACCAGAGCGTCCAGACGCGACACTCGATCCGCGAGATCGCACCACGAATCGTGGTCGGGTTTCTCGCAGCGAACCTCAGCCTGTTGTTCGCCGACCAGGCCATCAGGTTCGCGAACGCCGCCTCGTTGGCCGTGCTCGGGGACGGACTTGATCCGGAGAGCGCCGGCCGAGCGCTGTCCGAGCTGCTCGTGGCGATGGTGGGCAGGTCGTTGGTCGATGGTGGCCTCTTCGCAGGACTTCTGTCGCTCGGACTGGCAATCCTGTTGATCGGACTGCTGATCGGCTATGTCATCCGAGTCGCGCTGACCGTCGTGCTCGTCGCGGGAGCTCCTCTCGCTCTGATGTGCCATGGGTTGGAGCAGACAGAGGGTGTGGCGTTGTGGTTCTGGCGCGCTGGAGCCGGTGTACTCGGCATCCAGGTGGGGCAAAGCCTCACGCTCATCTGCGCGCTGAAGGTCTTCCTGCAACCAGGCGGCTTCAACTTCTTCGGCACGCCGACTTCCGACGGCATCGTCAACCTGATCGTTGTCATCGCGCTGGTCTGGATTCTGGTGAAGATCCCGACCTGGGTGATGCAGCAAGTCAAAGTCGGCCGTGGCGGCCGCTCGTTCCTCGGCGGCCTGGCGCGTGCCTTCGTCTTCGGCAAAGCGATGGCGCTGATCGGCGGCGGTCGTTTCGCTGGTGTTGCTGCGCACGCCACGAAGGGCTCTGCCGGGACAGGACGTGCTTCGGCGGCAGAGCCCCCGTGGCCGCCTCAACCACGCTTTCCTGCCACGCCCGAGATGGTCACCAAGCGCCTCAAGGAGGTGTACGACGCAGAGCGGCTGCGGGCTGCTCAACGAACGCGTGTGCCGTCCCAGCAACCGAAGTTCCTGCAGCCGCAGCCTCAGCAAGCCGTTCATGAACCTGCAGTCGTGCCCGCAACTGCTGGGCGGACGACGCCGGAGTTCAGCTCGGTGCCGGAACGCGTGACAGCGGTGCCGCGTAGAGGCTCACGGCCAGGAACGCAACCGCAGTTCCGCGCCGCTGGAGGTCCGCGCCAACGCGGCGCCGTTCCGCCGCCAGCTCGTCCTGTCCGAGTGCCGTCGGTGCCGCCACAGCTTCGGTTCCAGCCAGCGGTCCAACACACACCGCAGACACCGTCACCCCCGCAAACGTCTGCTCCCGCCCCGCCGGTGTTCCAGCAGGCACGGCCGGAACCGCGGATCGGCGACGCGCGTCAGCGTGTCCACTCCGTTCCGCCTCCGCTGTTCCGCGCGCCGAAACCAGCACCTGGAGGTGAGAAGAAATGAGCCATCCCATCAGGATTCCCGCCGACGTCGATCGCGAGGACCGGGTGATCGGCCCGTTGACCGCACGCCAGCTGCTCATCCTGGTCGTCACCGGGATGGTGTTGTACGGGACGCACACGTTGACTCGCGGAGTCGTTCCCCTCGTGGTCTTCCTCGTCGTCGCTGTTCCGGTCGGCATGGTCTCCGTGTTCCTCGCGCTCGGGCAACGCGACGGCGTCTCGATGGACCGATTGGTGCTGGCAGCGCTGCGGCAACGACTGAGTCCGCGACACCAGGTGTCCGCTCCTGAAGGAGTCCAGCCGGTGCCCGAGTGGCTGGATCACCTGTCGGACAGGCAGCCCTCAACGGCTCAGCCCGCCGAGCTCCGGCTCCCTGCCGAGGCGGTCACGGACACCGGCGTAATCGATCTCGGCAAGGACGGTGTCGCTGTCGTCGCGGTCTGCTCGACCGTCAACTTCAGCCTCCGGACACCGGCCGAGCAGGAGTCGCTCGTCGCCTCGTTCGGCCGGTACCTGCACTCGCTGACCGCTCCGATTCAGGTGTTGGTGCGCGCGGAGCGCCTGGACCTGTCCGTGCAGATAGCCGAACTCCGGGACCAGGCCGGCGGTTTGCCGCATCCCGCGCTGGAACAGGCTGCGCGTGAGCACGCCGAGTACCTAGACCAGCTCGGCCGCGCGACCGAACTGCTGCGGCGCCAGGTGCTCTTGGTCCTGCGCGAACCGCTGGTCGCGCCCAACCAGGCCGACGACGGCGCGCGTCGAGCTGCTGAAGCCCGGTTGGTGCGCAGGCTCGGCGAAGCGGTCGAGCTGCTCTCGCCGTCGGGGATCGTGGTCACTCCGCTGGACGCCGGACAAGCCACCGCGGTGCTCGCTGCGGCGTGCAATCCCGACAGCTTCCTTCCACCGAACTCCGGTCTCGCGGGTTCGGACGAAGTCATCACGCGCGCGCCGGACGAGAGCTGGGACGACGACCTTGGGCCGAGGTGGACCTGATGAAGACCAAGGCCAAGCGCCGCAGCAGCTCCAGCTCGTTCACGCCAGACGCGCTGTCGGTCCATCCCCGAGCCCTGGAAGTCGGTGGCGAGTGGGTCGCGTCGTTCGCGGTCGTCGGCTACCCGCGAGAGGTTCACCCAGGTTGGCTCCAGCCGCTGCTGACCTACCCCGGTCGGGTCGACGTCTCGCTGCACATCGAACCGATCGATCCCGTCACCGCCGCGGACAGGCTCAAGAAGCAACTGTCCAAACTGGAATCCGGGCGTCGGCACACTAGTGAGAAAGGGCGGTTGCTCGATCCTCAGGTCGAGGCGGCGACCGAGGACGCCTACGACCTGTCGGCACGAGTCGCCCGCGGCGAGGGCAAGCTCTACCGGTTCGGGCTCTACCTGACCGTGCACGCAGCGACCGAGGACGCCCTCGCCGACGAAGTCGCAGCGGTCCGATCGCTCGCCGCGTCGTTGCTCCTGGACTGCAAGCCGACGACCTACCGGAGCTTGCAGGGCTGGGTCACGAGTCTGCCGATGGGGCTGGACCTGGTCGGCATGCGCCGCACCTTCGACACCAGCGCGCTGTCCTCAGCGTTCCCGTTCACTTCACCGGATCTGCCGCCACCGGACCCCACTTCCGTCGGGGCGCCGAGCGGAGTGCTGTACGGCTTCAACATCGGAAGCCAGGGCCTCGTGCACCACGACCGGTTCGCGCTGGACAACCACAACTCCGTGATCCTCGGACGGTCTGGTGCAGGCAAGTCGTACCTGGTGAAGCTGGAGCTACTGCGGTCTCTGTACCGCGGCATCGAGGTCCACGTCATCGACCCCGAGGACGAGTACGCGCGGCTGGCCACCGCGGTCGGCGGCACCCGCGTGCAACTCGGCGCCGAGCACGTCCGGCTCAACCCGATGGACCTGCCGGTCCACACCCGTCCGGACGGCCGACGCACCGCACCTCGAGACGCGCTCATCCGCCGCAGCCTGTTCCTGCACACCGTGATCTCGGTGCTGCTCGACGACGAGCTCACCGCAGCCGAACGCGCAGCGCTGGACAAATCCATCACAGCGACCTACCAGCGTGCTGGCATCACGGCGGATGCACGCACCTGGACCCGACCAGCACCCCTGCTCGCCGATCTCGCCGAGGTCCTGGCCAACGGCGATCCGGTCGGCGTCGACCTGGCCGCGCGGCTGCACCCGTACATCACTGGTGCATTCTCCGGGTTGTTCTCCGGCCCCACGTCAACGCAGCCGGAAGGACACCTCGTGGTCTTCTCGCTGCGGGATCTTGCCGACGAGCTCAAGCCGATCGGCACGCTGCTGACCCTGGACGCGGTGTGGAGGCAGGTCTCCAACCCCGCGATCCGCAAACCGCGACTGGTCGTGGTCGACGAGGCCTGGCTGCTGATGAAGCAACCCGCCGGCGCCGACTTCCTGGTCCGCATGGCCAAGGCATCGCGCAAGCAATGGGCCGGACTAACGGTGGCAACGCAGGATACAGCCGACGTGCTCAGCACCGATCTCGGCAAGGCAGTCGTAGCCAACGCGGCAACGCAGATCCTGTTGCGCCAGGCCTCCCAAGCGATCGACGAGATCACCCGCACGTTCGACCTCTCGATGGGCGAGCGCCAGTTCCTGCTCTCCGCCGATCGCGGTCAGGGACTGCTGAGCACCGGGACGCAGCGGGTGGCGTTCCAGTCCATCGCGTCGCCGGTGGAGCACCACCTCGCCACCTCGGATCCGGCGGAGCTTGCCGAGTACGCCGAGACCTCGCCGGACCTCGAGAACTCCTTCGTCGACCTCGACGCCGCCTAGCAACCTGGGGATGCTCATGTCCGCTCGACTGCTCACCCAGAACCGCGAGATGCGCCAGATCGGCGTGTGGAACTGGTCCCTCCCAGCATGGGCAGGTCGGCTGCCCGACGGCCGCACCTACAACACCTGTCCGAGTGCCGGGATCTGCGCGCAGGTCTGCTACGCCCGCCACGGCACTTACACCTGGCCCGTCGTGCGTGCCAAGCACGAGGCCAATCTGAGGTTCGTCCTAGATGACCTGCCAGGCTGGAAGTCGGCGATGCTCGCGGAGCTCACCACACCCAAGTTCCGCGGCGGCTGGATCCGGATCCACGACTCCGGCGACTTCTTCTCCGATCTCTACCTACAGGCGTGGCTGGGCATCTGCAGGGCGCGCCCGGACACCAACTTCTACGCCTACACCAAAGAGATCGCGCGATTCCGCGCGCTCGTCGAGCCGGACCCTCCGCCGAACTTCCTGTGGGTCTACTCGTACGGCGGCACACAGGACCGCGCGCTCGACCCAGCTGTTGACCGCATCGCCGACGTCTTTCCCGACGAGGAAGCAATCGCCGCAGCCGGGTGGACGTCGCAGGAGGTAAGCGACCTGCTCGCAGTGCTCGGTCCACGGCTGGTGGGCGTGCCTGCGAACCATATTCCTTTCTACCTCAAGCGGTTGGCAGGCCGCCGGTTCTCCGAGTGGCAGGCCGAGGTCGACGACGGACGGACATCTCGCCGCCGTCTGAGGCTCGTCGTCGACAACACCCGTCCACCAGCGCAGGCGGCCTGAGGAGGCTCCATGTACCCCGTCGTGCTGATCGCTTCACCGGTTGTCGACTACTTGCGCGACCCGCTCGCCGCGATCCACAGGCTGTTGGACGACCTCCGCGACGCCGCCCTCGTGTGGGGCCCGATCGTCGCACCTGGGCTCGCGGGTCTGCTTTGTGCAGTGGTGGTTGCACGACGCTGGTGGCTCCGACGGCATCACGAGCGCTTGACGGCCAACGCACGACTGATCACCGTGCTTGCGCCTCCAACCGTCGACCCGGCAGGAGCAGTCACGGTCTGGTCGAACCTGGTCGGGCTCCTCCGACCGGGCTGGCTGCGCCGCTTCTCCGGGCAGCCGCACGTCACCTTCGAGTTGACCTTCACCGAGGATGGCGTCCAGATCTCCATGTGGGTGCCCGGCGTGGTGCCGCCGGGCATGGTCGAGCGCGCGATCGAAGCCGCCTGGCCCGGCTCTCACACGCGCACTACTCCGGCCAATCCTCCGATCCCGATCATCGCGGGCCGTCGTATCGAAGCCATTGGAGGCGAGCTGCGGCTTGCCAGGTCGGAGGCGCTGCCGATCCGCACCGACCATCCGGCCGATCCGATCCGCGCGATGCTGGGTGCTCCGGTGGGGCTCGGCCCACACGAACGAGCGTGTGTGCAGATCCTCGCTCGACCGGTCGCTGGGCACCGGGTCGCGAAAGCCCGCCGGGCGGCACGGCGCGTACACGCCGGCGGATCCGTACACATCATTGGTCGCTTGCTCGACCTCATGACGCCGGGCAGGACCTCGAAGCCGTCGGCGTTCGGGCGTCAGCGAGGACTGGATCGGCAGTCCACTCTGGAACACGCGGCCCAGGACCGCGCAGTCGTGCAGAAGCTGCGGGCGAACCCGTTCGAGACCCGCATCCAGTACGCCGTGGCCACCACCGTCGCCGAGGACTCCAGTGCCAGCGAGGTTCGTGCAGTGCGGGAAGTTCTCCGCGGACGCGGCCACGCCATCGCCTCAGCGTTCGCCGCCTACTCCGAGCACAACTACTACCGCCGGGTCCGGCTCGGCCGCGATCCCGCCGCAATGCTGGCCGAACGCCGACTCGGCAAGGGCGATCTGTTGTCGGTCCCGGAGCTGGCCGCGATCGCACACCTGCCTATCGATGACGCCGCACCAGGACTCCAGCGAGCAGGCGCGAAAGCCGTTCCGCCTCCGCCCGGCATCGCAACGGCCGGCGACCAGATCAAGCTTCTGGGCCGCTCCGACTCGGGCCACCCGCGCCCAGTCGGCCTGCACGTCGCCGACGCCCGACACCACCTGCACATCCTCGGCGCCACCGGCTCAGGCAAGTCCGAGCTGATGGCCCGCTTGATCCTGGCGGACGCCGAAGCCGGCCGTGGAGTGGTCGTCATCGACCCCAAGGGCGACCTCATCACGGACATCCTGATGCGCCTGCCTGAAGATCTCGGCGAAAAGGTCGTGCTGTTCGACGCTGACTCGCACTCCCGGCCACCGGTGCTGAATCCGTTGGAAGGCGAGGACAAGGCTCGCGCGGTCGACAACCTGGTCAGCATCTTCTCGCGGATCTACGCATCATCCTGGGGGCCTCGTACCGACGACATTCTCCGTGCCGGACTGCTCACCTTGACCGCGATGCGCGGCACGCAAACCCTGGCCGATCTGCCGAAGCTGCTGACCGTGCCCTCCTTCCGCCGCATGGCCTGCGACCAGATCGAGGACGAGGTCCTCAAGGGTTTCTGGACCTGGTACGACGACCTGTCAGAGGCCAGCAGGGCACAAGTGATCGCACCGCTGATGAACAAGGTTCGAGGCTTCCTGCTGCGTCCGTTCGTCCGCGCCGCCATCGCAGGCGGTGAATCCACAGTGGACATTGATGAGGTGCTCAACACCGGCGGCATCTGCCTGGTGCGCATCGCCCGCGACGCGCTCGGCATGGAGACCGCTCGGCTAGTCGGCTCGATCGTCGTAGCGCGCACCTGGCAGGCGGCCACTCGACGAGCTCGCGTCCCGCAGCGTCAGCGCAGCGATTGCAGCTTGTACATCGACGAATGCCACAACTTCCTCAACCTCGCCTACCCGCTCGAAGACATGCTGGCCGAGGCACGTGGCTACCGGCTGTCCATGACGCTGGCGCACCAGTACCTCGGCCAGCTTCCGAAAGAGCTGGAAGAAGGCATTAGCACGAACGCCAGGTCGAAGATCTTCTTCAACGCCTCACCGGAGGACGCCAAGCGCTTGGCCCGGCACACCATGCCTCGCCTGAGCGACCACGACCTGTCCAACCTCGGAGTCTTCCACGTCGCCGCCCGGCTCGTTCTGGGCGGCGAGGAAGCGCCTCCCTTCACCGCGATCACCGAGAAGCTCCCGCCAGCGATACCAGGCCGCGCAAAGGCGATCCGAAAGGCGGCCAAGGTCAACACCCGCCCACGCCCATCTGACAACGCCGCCAACGATCCCGCGCCGCCTGTCACCGATCCCCGTCGTGCCGCCTAGGGAAAGGCGTACCTGTGATCACCAATCCGACTCCTCAGCGAGCGTTGCGCGGCCACATGCCGAAACGCCCCACCCCACGAGCGGCAGCTACCGGGGCGCACCACGCACGGCTCGCCGGCCGACTCACTCTCCGGGACCGGTGGCTGGCCCGGATGCTGTACGAGCACAAGGTCTTCACGACCCACCAAATCGTCGAGCTCGGCTATCCGAGCGTGCGCGCGGCCAACCACCGGTTGCTCGACCTGTTCAAGTGGCGGGTCGTCGACCGGTTCCAGCCGTTCGTCGACCTTGGCACCGCGCCCATGCACTACGTGCTCGACATCGCCGGTGCCGTTGCCCTGGCGTACGAGGACGGCATCGATCGGAAGGCACTCGGCTACCGCCACGAGGACGCCATCGGCATCGCCCACTCACTGCGGCTAGCCCACACCGTCGGAACGAACGGCATCTTCACGAGTCTGGTCGCACTGAGCCGGCAACCGGGCGCTCACGGCCGCCTGACGGCGTGGTGGTCAGAACTGCGCTGCAAGCGCCTGTTCGGCGACATGGTCCGCCCCGACGCTTACGGCCGGTGGCGCGAGAACGGGCACCAGATCGAGTTCTTCCTGGAGTTCGACTTCGGCACCGAAGACCTCGACACGCTCGCTAGCAAGCTCTACGGATACGAAAAACTGGCTCTGGCAACGGGGATCACAACGCCCGTCCTGGTGTGGCTGCCCACGAACCGACGAGAGGCCAGCGCCCGGAAAGCACTCGCGAAGGTCCTGTCAGCGCTGGATCGGCCAACGCTGGTACCGATCGCGACCAGCACCGCGCAGACGACAAGCGTGGTCAGCGAGAGCACACCGGCGGCTGCGCGGTGGTTGCCGGTCGCCGAATCGGCGACGACGCGACGCCCCGGACGACTTCGTCTCGCCGAGCTCGCTCAGCTGTGGCCGTACGCAGAACCACCTGGCACCGCAACGCCAACGGTCCTCGCCCGGCAAGAACTCGCCCTGGCCGATCCCCTTCCACCTGCACCAACCGCCAGCCAATTCCGGAGGTGACAGTGAAGATCGCCCTGGCCGCAACAGCTGCCGTCCTCGCACTTCCATTGATCCTCGGCGGCATCGGACAAGCCGTCGTGAAGGCCTTTTTCGGAGCGAGCAGCACCCAACCAAGCTCAGAAGCGCTCGCCGACATCCCTCCCGACTACCTTGCCCGCTACCGAGCGTCGGCCCCTGCATGTCAAGGCCTCGACTGGTCGATCCTCGCAGCCATCGGCAAGATCGAGAGCAACCACGGCCGCAGCACCCTGGCCGGCGTCGCCGACGGAACCGAGAACTTCGCGGGTGCCCGCGGACCGATGCAATTTCTTCAGCCCACGTTCGACGCGGTTGTCAAGCGGCACCCGCTTCCGCCCGGAGGCAACAACCCGCCCTCGCCCTGGAACAAGCACGACGCCATCTACGCCGCTGCTCACTACCTGTGCGACTCCGGAGCGCCTAAGGACCTCCGCAAGGCGATCTTCGCCTACAACCACGCGGACTGGTACGTGAACGACGTGCTCGAACAGGCGAGGAAGTACAGCGACGCGTTGGTCGGTACCGGCGACTGCAACAACGTTCAGGCGCCGAACCGCGCCGCCATCATCGCGATCAAGTTCGCCTGCGAGCAGCTCGGCGAGCCATACGTGTGGGGTGGCAACGGCGAGACGGGCTGGGACTGCTCAGGCCTCACCACGGCCGCATACGCCACCGCTGGGATCCGCATTCCCCGCCATACCCAGGCTCAATACGACGCTGGGCCGCTCGTTCCACCTGGCCAGCCGCTCATGTCCGGCGACCTGGTCCTCTACGGCACGCCTGACGAGGTCCATCACGTCGGCCTCTACATCGGCGCGGGCAAGATGGTCCACGCCCCGACGTTCGGCCAACCCGTTCAGATCAGCGCTTACCGATGGGGTGGCGACGACTATCTCGTGGCGTCCCGCCCGACCAACGCCACCGGCGCCGCAACTTCTGCGCCCGCTTGACCAGTTCCGCCCGCAGTTGCCACAAGATGACCCTCTGATCAGGCATCGAGAGCAGGTCCCGATCGCAGCGCGTTCATGCCGCCAGGAGGGGACGTTGGCTCGTAGTGTCGCGCGCAGCCAGCTCGGTTTGGCTGGATTCCCCCCGCCCCTCGAATGCCACGACTGCGTCCGGAAGCAACGGACGATCGCTGCCAGCTGATCCGGACAAGCGCCGAAGCGGCCAGTGCCGAGCGAGGTGAACGCTAGGCCGTGCTCGCCGTCTTCACCGACGTCACTTCACGACGGGTTGGTTCATCATTTCAATAACTCGGGCCCGGTCTGCTGGGTCCGAGATTCTTTCGACTGCCCGTCGCAGATGAGGCAGAAGGTGCGCGCGCGGGCGCCCTTTCCTTTCGGCAAGATCGAGTACATACTGCCAGCCCGCGTCGAATCGACCGACGGCCATCATGCAGACGACCTGCCGAGCGAGATCCTCGTCTCCGAGGTCGTTCTCGACCACCCAGCGGGCAGCGAGGTACTCACCGAAAGTGTCCTGAACTACTGCGTACAGCGGTTCTCCGTCAGCAGCCACGCCAGACTCGTAGATCGCATTGAGGGTTCCGTTCAGTTCGTCCAGCAGCCTGTTGGGATGATGAAATCCTAGGCTTTCATCATTCAAAGCGGCAAGGAGCTGGGTCCGAGTCACACCTGCGGTTCGTTCCGCATCGGACTTCATCCAGGCCGCGAGGAGCGTTGTTGAGCTGACCAGCCAATCTGGCGGATAGATAGATCGGGTCACTCCACGGCGGCGGTCGCGTTCGCCGATCGTTAGTTCGAATGTCGCCTCGTGGAGATCCAGTTCACTCTCGAACATCTGTCCGGTGGTCAAGAAGTGGGTGAGGGCCCAGCTCAAGAGCAACGGATTGGCTGCCCAGGCCGATGTCGTCGATGGCACGAAGGTGCCCATGTCTCGAATTCCGGCGTTGGCGAGCCACTTCCTGGAGAAATCCCAAATCTCAAGGTCGGTGAGCGGGGCAACGTTGTACTCCATGAAGTCCCCAATCCCGTCCCGCCCCAGCTTGTCGTCGGGTCTACTGGTCACAACTACGGTAATCAACGGGTGGTTCGTGCAGAAGCGTTCGATGGCGCCGAGGGCACGATTACGGGCGGGCCGAGGCAGCTCGTCGATGCTGTCCAGGACCAGAACCGTTTTATACCGTTTGAACAGGGCATCGAGGACTGGCCGGGGAATGCGGAGGTTGAACCGCTGACTAACTGATGCGGTGATCAGGTCCACAAGGTCTTCTTGGTCTCTGTAGTGACGCATCGGCACCGCGAGCGCCAAGGCTGCACCGTTCTCGATCGCCAGCTCATAGCAGATGCGCTCGGCCAGAGTGGTCTTTCCAGTACCAGGGCCGCCAAACACGAGCAGGTGAGCTCCGGGGTGGAGCAGTTCGCGCCAGCTCACTGACACATTGCCATGGACTAGGCGTTGCGACACGTAGGGCACGGCCTGATCGTTTGATGGATTCCTGGATGAGAGCCCTTCGAACCAGCTCGTGCGCGTCAGCCGACGAGTCGATCCGACCGCAGCGCGGTAGCCGGTCACGAATTCGCTTAGAACGTGGTCGACGAGACGTGTCCATGCATTGATGGTGTCTTTCGGATCGTCGGCCTTGACCTTCTCGCGGGCGAAGAGGGCAACCAGGTCGTGGTAGCGGAACCAAGTGCCGTCTGCCGTCTCAGCGAGCTGTGCGTCAGCCAGCTCGTAGGCGGCCTTCTCGACAGTGGTCTGGTCGGCATCGAGTAGGGCCGTGAGGTCACCGAGGGAGAACTCGGGCGTAAGGCTGAGCCCTGCCCGCCGAAACACAAGCTGCGCTGGCGAGGACAGAGTTTGGTAGCTGATCTCGAAAGCGCTACGGACGTCGAGATCGGCCTCAGAAAGTGAGGAAAGACGGGTGCGCTCATCCTGTAGGGAAGTGGCCAAGCGGTCGAAGCTCAGGTAAGGCCGCTTCCGGGCGATAGCGCCAGCAATTCGGATGGCCAAGGGGAGCCGTCCGCACACCGCCGCGAGGGCAGCAGCCGGTTCGCTGCCGGGTGACCTTCCGGCGACGGTGTCGAGCAACGCGATGGACTCCGCCTCGTTAAGTAGTTCCACGCGCTTGAGATGCGCACCGGCCAGCGTGGTCAACGGCGTCCGGCTGGTAACAATGACGACAGACAATGCATTGTTAGGTATCAACGGGCGTACTTGGGCCGCTTCGCGGACGTTGTCGAGAAAGATCAGACAGGGCCCAATCCGCGTGGACGTCAGAAACCGGGCTCGCAGTTCGTTGAACGGGTGGGAAGGATCGAACTCGCCCGGCGTCAGCGCCGCGACGAAATGAGCGAGGGCCGTATCGGGCTCTGGATCCACTACCGCACTGAAGTCGAAATAGAGCTCCATCGAGTAGTACCTCGAGACGCGATGCGCGAAGTGAATTGCCAACGCCGATTTGCCGACACCCGGTGGCCCATAAAGGTTGATGACTGGCCTGCCGCGGCTCTCCTTGAGTTCGACAATGAGGTCTGCCCTCCCAGTGAAGTCAGGGATGTCGGCAGGCAGTTGATGGGTTGTCGAGGGCATTGGGAGCCGGCCGTCGAACAAGATCGGGGCGTAGTTGTCCCCGGCGATGTTGACCTGCCTGGCATTGCCGTCTGCGCGTGGCTGGAAGTCGGCCATCAGGTTCAGAGGGAGATTCCGCCGTGGTTATCCCCGGCGATGTTGACCTGCTTCGCTTGTTCTGTGGCCTGCGCGATCACGGTCTGTGCACTCGGGTCGCGCCGGGCCTGTCCGACGACTTCAGCAAGCGCTGCACTGAACTCTGCATCGTCGGCGGCTGCGGCGGTGATTCGCTCAGCAAGCGCCTGACGGCGTCCCATGTCGTGCGGTTCCGCCAATGCTCGTTGGAGCGTGGTTTCGGCATCCGGCTGCCCTTTGAACTTCGCCGCAACCGCGTCGCGTAGCCGTTTGACGCCGTTCCAGGCCGCGCTTCCAGCGTCCTTCGCGAAACCTTCACCGAACTTGGACGCGAGAAGCGCCGCCGCAGCCAAGCCCAGGGTCATGGGATCCATGACTAGTGGTCGCTAGAGGCCTGGCCGCCGTTACGCCAGGTTCACTCGATCTTCCCGCACCTCGAGGTCCTTCTCACGAACACCCTGGCCGACGCGCAACGGTGGGCCGCCGAGATCGGCGTCCCCGCATACGCGATCGACGACGAGACGACCATCACGGTCGTCGATGGCTCCGTCGAGGTGGTCTCCGAGGGGCGAGGACGAAGTTCGAGGCATGACCACCCGGCGCTCACAACCCGGCGTTGTCGAAGGCGACCTCGCTGATTCGCGAGGTCTTCCCGCAGCGCTGCTCGTGCGCTGACTGATTGAGATCAGTCAGCGCATGAGCGCGACTCGTCACCACTTGCTGTGCTCGCGCAACCACCTGGCTTCGACCTTGGGGGCCAGTTCCTCACGTAGATCGTCCTCGGTCCGATCATGTTTCGCTGCGAGCGCAACCAAGATGAGCCTTGCGTCCTCCTGGTGTTCAGCGATGGTGTCGCGGTGGTACGCCACGTTCCGCTTGGCCAGGTGCCTGGCATAGCTGAGGAGTTCTGCGTAGGAGCGGCGAGCGGAGAACTCGGTCGCGATGACTCCGCCATGCCTGGTGCGCAGAGGGGTTCCATCAGGCGCCGTGATCGCCTTAGCCGCCCTGGCCTTCGCGCGCTCGGCCTTCTCCTCGATTCGCGCGAGCTGCTCCGGGGTCTTGATCTGGCTGGGCCGGTTGCGCGCTTCCACGGGCGCGCTCGGGTAGCACTCGGTGCACGCGGTTTTGCCTGCCAGCTCGACAATCTCCGTTTCATCGTGCCCAGACAGGTGTGTCAGCCAAGCGAACTTCGTGGTGTCGAAACAAGTCCTGCACTCCATCGTGCGGTGCACATGGCCGCCAGTGTTGAGAACGAGCCATGCGCGAGTCCATCCGCCTCGACGGTCGAACTCGTCTTCTAGTGGCCCTGCAGCCACCTTGCACTCCAGAACGGTCCGAGAAGCGCTCTCGATCCGGGGCTCCAGACCCGCCGCGAGGTCGGCCGCGTCGGCTTCCAGCCAATCCTGGCGACGCTTCGTGAGCATGCGGACGGTGTGCTCCGCCTTTGCGCGATCAGTGTTCAAACGGTCGAGTTCCGCATCGATCTCGGCCGGGTTCGCGGTGGTCAGGTCTGCAATAGCCATGATCGGTCACCTCAACTTGGTTGTGCCGCGCGCATGCCGCGCGGACGAGGACAAACGGGGAGTTGATGAAGTACGTGAGCGGTTAGCCGCCAGCGGGCCGTTCGGTGATCCGAAACAGGTCAGCCACGTTGCGAACTGCGCTGGCGAGTTCCAGGGCTTCGCGGCGTTCGCCGAGGGCGCGCGGCATCCACTCGTCGGTCAGGCCGTTGCCGACGCCGAGCACGACCTTGTTGCCGAGGTCCCACAGGACTGCGTTGACAGCGAGGCACGCCACGGCGAGCTCGTCCACGTCAACTGCCCACCACTCCACAGTGGAGGGATCGCGGTCGAGCTGACGCATGGCTTCGGCCGCAGCGCGAAGGAGGGCACCCGTACCCGCCGTCGGTTCAAGTACGCGCTCGCCCTCGTTTGGCACACCGACCATGCGGGCCATCGCCTCCGCGACGCACGCCGGTGTGTAGAACTGCCCGCGCGCACTCTTCGCGGTGCGCGAGCGGAGCACTTCGAGCAGAGCCCGAACAAGTCCGTCTCGCGACGCCGGTCAGTTCCGGTGAGGTGTAGCTGTCCCGCGCGTAGCGCAGCATCCGCGACGCGCTTGGCGGCCGAGACAGCCTGATCGCTGAGGCGCGATTCACCGTGCCACAACGAGATAAGCGGCCACGCTCGGTTGACGAGATCTGGTCTCGCCTTGACGAAGATCCCCCACTGCATGCGGACGAAGCCAGAGAAGTCGTTATCCGACAGCGAGAAGAGGTAATGCACCACCTCGTCGCGCTCATCATCAGGCGGCGCCAGGAACGCCAGCGCGCCTACGACTGAGACAGGAACTTCGAGCCGTCCTGAGCCGTGGGCACGGTGCCAGGTCTCGTCAACGGCCTCCGCGATCTTGACCGCGTGTTGGTGCGGGTCTGCGGGCGTACACCCAGCCTGTGATTGCTTATGTGAACACATGACAGCGCTCCGGGCCGCGAAATGGCCGATAGGTCTAAGGGAGCGGCACGCCGGAGAAGGCCGGTGCGGGCCGACGGGGCACCTCACAGTGGAGGTGTCGCACCCCCGCCGGCCACCACACAAACCCGCCTGCGAACAGGAGGGCATCGGTAGCGTAGCCCCGTTCCGAACTCCGCGTTCGTGCCGTATGCGGCGGTGACATGCCGTTCTCCGGCACCTCCGCCATGCGGCGAACGGTGCTCCGGAGCCTGCGAGAACTCGCGGAGCGCCGCTCAGTCGAAGTCAGCCGACGACGAACGCACCGGGATGCAGCATCGTCAACTTCGTGTGCGGGCTCGCCTCGCCTGGGTGCGGCACGTGCAGCACCAAGCGGCCCGCAAGATCGCTGCCCGCGTCGTCTGGAACCCGTCGCACGGTGAAACAGAACGCTCCGCGCGGGTCACCGACGCTGATCGACACGGTGACGGAGTCTTCGGTCTCGTCCGCGTCGATCGTCGCGGAGTTCACCCAGGACAACGCGGCTCGTTCCGGCACGTGCGCGGTTGGCTCGTCGCCGTCCGGAGAGCATGTGGCTTCTCCCGACTCGGTTTCGTAGCCATTAGCCGTCTCGGCCAGGTCCTCACCGCATCGGACGCAGTGGTAGACGGAGCCCGCTTCCCAAGGGAACTCAAGAGAAACAGTCACCGAGTCGTCCTCGACGAACCGCAGGTGGTCGCTATCGACAGAGAGCATGGCAGACATGGGACACCTCACGCTGAGGGAAGAACGAGGGTTGGGAAGCCGGCTACTCAGGCCGTGAAGCGGAGCGACTTGCAGCACTCCGGGCACGCGATGTAGGCGCGGTCGCGATCACCGAACGGCACTCGCGCCTGACCGCTGATCGTCGGGGCACAGTCGGAGGGCCCGCCACTGACGCTGTGCAGCCGGTAGCCGTCGCAGGTCTCCCACTCATGACCATTCGCGCAACAGCCGAGCGCGTGCGCATAGTCCCGCCCAGTAGGCCGCATCCATGGTGGTGTCGCGGTAGACCACGGGTTGGCCGTAAAGGCCACCATCACCGCTCATCGTCACCATCAGGGCGCCCAGCTCTCCGCCCGCCGAGAACACCAGGAAGCCGAGATCATCCGAGAGGATGTTCTCCACGTTGCACGTGTTGTGCGCCCAGAACAGCCCGTCGCCGTAGAGGCCCACCGGGTCTTCCCCGGTTCGCTCCTTCACCCAGAGGACCAGCACGTGTGCCGTCGGATCCCGGTGCCCCTTCTCATCCATCCACTCGCGCAGCTCGTTCGTGAGCTCTTCGCAGAGTTCCGCGCGCTCGGCAATCCACTCAGCGGTATCAACGCTGAGCCAACCATCGCCGTTGCTCCACGCGGTGACCATGACATCAGCCATGACTACCACTCCTGGCGGTTATTGGGTTTGTGTGGTTGCGAGATATGTGGGGTGCGAACCCATCTCGCAATAGATCCAAGATAGCATCAAGCCAATCGGAACACAATGGTTTCCAGGGCGGTTCTTCATGATTCTTTAGCGGGCTACAAGTGATCGAAATGAGCGCAATTCAGGAACTCAAATCCCAGGCGCGCCAACCAATCAGCAAACCGATCGACACCCGCATAACCAAGGGTTTCATTTACAGAATTAAGCAAATAGAGCCCCTAATGAGGCAGGCCTTCCGACATGAAGAATGTACCGGATAGTCGGACAGGACCGAGGACACCGCCCCGCCAGCCGACTGCTCAACTGCCTGCCGGCTACCGAGTCGGGCGTCGCACAGGTAGCCCTCAGAGCTCCGTTTACCAGCAGATTTGCTCGCCTGCAGGGGCTTCCACACTAGAAGGCACCTGGCCGGGAACATGGCCCGGAATCTTGACGGGATGAACCACAGATGCGGTGCTTTCGCGGCCAGGCCACGGAAGCACCGCATCCAACAAACTCAATAAAATGACCGTGCGCCGACCGCGGAACAAAAGCAGAAACTTTTCCACTAAGTCGATGCCCTACATGTAGCGTATATCAGACCTTAGGTTGCGACAACGAGCACCACTCCTGCCCAGGCGGCCCACTGAGATTCGGAGGAGTCGAAACGTAGTAGGCGTTGACGATCACATGTGTACCGTCCCGGTAGAAGGGGACCTGATACCAAGGTGGCACGCACGATGTTCCGGTATTCCCATTGTCCCAGTGGAACTTGATGAGGATGAAGGTACCGGCGCAGTGGAAGTAGCGGGCGGTGAGTTCTCCGACGGGCTGAGGTAGCGGGATGAAGCCGCAGCCGGGCGGCGGCCAGATTCTCGTCGCCGCGGCCGCGTTCGGAGTGCCGGGCGCAGCGGCGGCGACCAGCATGGCCGCGGCGCTGAGCACGCTGGCGAGTCGTCGGTTCATGAGATGACTCCAATCTCGGTGTTGGTTGATACAGCTGGAAATTCGAGAGGCCGACGCTGGAGGAGCTCGGCGATGTCACGTGTTTCAGCGCTGGGCTCTTCGTCGATTTCGCCGAGCGTGGCGGTCAGCAGGGCGAGCGTTCGAGGGACCGCATCAAGGTGTCCAAGCTGTGCTTGGGTGCTCATGATCTGGCGGTAGACGCCCTCGTTGTACGGATCGAGAGCACGTGCGCGCTCAAGCAGGACAAGCACTCTCGCCGGGTCCGCCTCGCCCTGCTCGTTGATCAGCGCGCTGAGTGCGTCCAGCACGTCGCGCCGCGCAGACTCGCGGAACGGCTCGATCCATGGCGAGAGAACGTCTTCGGCGAGATCTCCCTCGTAGAGATCGACAGCACGTTGCAGACACGCCGTCCGGTTGGCACCGGCCATTCCTCCTGCGTGCCGCAGCAACTGCTGCAGCGCCCAGAAGTCCACCTCAACGAGTTCGCTGTTCAGCTGGTAGCGGCCATCGCTGTTCAGAACGAAGTTCGCCATGGAGCCGCTGGTGGCGTCGGCGACCAAGCGCCGAAGCACCGACAACGTGTTGTGGAACGAGTTGTATGGCCGCGGCGGCCTGCTGCCGGGCCACACCGCCTCGTTCAGAACCTCACGGCGGACGCCCTGTGGATGGAGAGCCAGATGAACGAGCATCTCGCGCTGCTTCGGGGTGAGCAGGCTGCTGAGATCGACACTGTCCGACCCTGCTGGAACGAACACGAGTTGAAAGCGGCCGAAGACCTCCACGGCCAGCCGAGATGACGCCGCAGCGGGTTGCGAACCCGGAGTTGCAGCGTCGGAAACGGTGCTCGCTCTCGACTCGGGACGCCTTGCTTCGGGAATCGAACGGACATCGTCGTCAACGTCGTCAGGCCCCCGTTGAACCTCCGCCTCGCGGAGGAGGGCGAGAAGGTCCGCAGCGTCCGCGGCGGGAAGGTTGAACAGCCTCGCACCGGCGAGTTCGTCGCCAAGGCCAGGACTGGTCGCGCTCACCGTTCCGTCGGTCCGGACGACGACCGTCGCGCCTGGACGCCACTGGCCCAGAAGAATCCCGGCTAGGCCGAGGGCAGATCCGTTGTCGAGGACAGCTTGCAGCCGGCGCTCGGCGTGCCCGACGGAGCGAGCTACCAGGACCACGGCGTCCGACGCCCTCAGAGGCCCATCGAGGGCTTGCCGGACGCGAGTGAGCAGGAGCGCTTCCATCTCGTCGAGTGCGGCGTCCAGCGAGGCAACGACCTCGACGGTGTGCGGCAGGTCCTGGGCCTCAACCTCACCGAAGATCAGGTGGAGATCGTCAGCCGGCACGAGCACGCGACACGATGCGCCTGTCTCTTGCGCGGTGAGCAGGTGCAGGAGGAGCGCTCGCACCGCCGAGGCAGCGCCAGGCCCTGACAAGCCCAAGCCTCGCGTGCTGGCCAGGTCCACAGCGAACTCGTGCCCCCGCCTCACGCCCGCCACTGCAGGTAGATATGACGGCTTGTTGCTCGGTTCCAGCACGCCGTTAGCGGTCAACCGAACCTGTGGCTGAGGTGGGCCAAACTGGACGAGCTCGGTGTCAACGCTCTGCTTGTCCCGCACAGCATCGTGGCCGACGCGCAACGCCTGAACAGCTGGCGCAACCGGGCGATGAAGGTCTGACCGCTCACCAGTGCCAATCCGGTACCGGCGCCTGCGTCGCAACTGCGACGCCGCAACAGCGGCCGAGATCGCCCCTGCCAGGCCCACACTCACATACGCGCCGGTCATCAGCTCCAGCCCTGGCTCGCCCGGTTCCCCGCGAGGTTCGGTCTCTTCCTCAGGCGAGGCGGCATCTGTGACGGAGCTCGACGGCATGGCCGGCACTTCGGCCAGTGGTGGTTCTTCGGTCGGCTCCGGAACGTAGGCAGCGATCTTCCAACCCGGCCGCACGAGATCGGGGTTGACGAGAGAACGGCCATCTGCCTGCTCAACACCGCGGTTGAGCTGGTAGAGCTCAGGCCATCGGTCGCCGCCGCCCGGCCCGTAGATCCGTTCGGCGATCCGCCACAGGCTGTCGTAGATCCCGTCGTGCGGTAGGCGGACTTCATCGACGACTCGTACGTGACCTAGCGGGGCAGGTGCTGCGCGGTCGACGACCAACATCGACTTCGCAGGCGAAACATCACGTTGTTCCACGACGCCAGGACTTGCTGACGCAGTCACAGCGGCGGCAGTCGACTCGTTCGCACCGCCAGCAGGGACGGGTACGGCGAGGGCTCGGTTGCTCAACAAGGTCAGCACCACGGCGCCGATGAGGGTGGCTGTGAACGTCCGGAACGGACCGCGCACTCGAGGCGGCGTCCAGGCGACTCCACGCACGATGTCCACGACGGAATACACCACGGACCAGACGAAGGAGAACCATGTGATCCATGAAGCGATCGCCAGCGCGTCGATGAAGAACTGCGCGCTCATCGGATCGAGCAGCAGCATCTGAACCTCGTCCCAGGTTGGCACGTGGTTCGGAAGCGGCCAGCCAACGAAGTGCACCAGCGCCCATGGAAGACCCGCCGTCAGCACCAACAGGACACCGAGAGCCAGCAGACCTCGCGCTGCTCCGACGGTGATCGACAGCAACAACCGGCGACCAGTGCCGGTCATGGCGTGCCTATTTCCTTCAGAGCAGACGAATCGTCCTCTGCAGAGTCCGCAAGCTTGTGCGGCTCAGGAACCTCCGGTTTCCGATCGAGTCCCATCCGACCCGGTGGCGAGCCAGCGGTGATCTTCTTACGCCTTCCGCGAGAGTGCTTGCGAGAGTTGAGGATCTGAGCCAGATCAGCAGCCGACACACCGGTGAACCTGGCCAACTCATCTACCGCGATCACATCGCCGTTCCCGACGATGGCGTCACCGATTTGTTGATCAATGTCTGCAAGTCGCTGAACCACTTCGACACGCTCATGCGCGAGTTCGCCCACGAGCTGGGCAGCCTTGGTCCGTCGTGCGCTGCGAGCCGAGTCAGCTTCCTCAACGCGGCGCGCGATGTCGTTGATCGTCGTCATCTCCAGATTTCCTTCCTGCTAAGAGATTCCGCGTTGCGGTTGCGCTTCGCCGCGTCCTGTCACCGTGATCGTGTCGACCGCGAGCAGGCCGAGAAGCTTCGTTCGTTGGCTGATCGTCACGCTGACGTTCACGGTGTTGCCGCTGACGGAAACAGAGCCGGTGTGGTGCGCGGCAGCGAGGTAGTCGTGTGCGGCGGTGACGGCCCGATCTGACCGCAGCCTCAGGGAGCCGTCAGCGCGGTAGGCAGCAAGGTCGATTTCTTGCGCGCCTGCTCGGGCTGCTTCTTGTGCTTGCCCCATCGCGCGAACCTTGGCGGCTAGCGCGAGACCTCCGTCGAGTACAAGCCCTCCGAACGCCAGCGCAGCGGTCGCCATGATGACCACGTACCCGCTGACCCGGCCGTGCTGGTCGCCGCGCAGGCGCTCTGACAGGTTCATGGCCGAACTCCTCGCCATAGATCGACGACCGAGGAGAAGGTGCTGCTGACGGTGCGGCTTCCGGGAACACCGAGCGCTGTCAGGTCTTGGAGACCGACAACGCACGAGACGGTTACGGTCACCGTGGCGCCAGGTCGAAAGTCGCCGGAGTCGACGGCCACCGACAGCGACTGGCAGGTGATGCCCGCGGCGTCGAGCGAGGCCCTAGCGGTGTGGTGGGCTGCCGCGCTGGCTTGCGCGGGCGTCCGAGCTGCAGTCGCCGCGCGGACGGCCTGATGCGCGACGTCGCTGATCCGCAACTGCGTCGTCGCGAGGCGCCCGCAGAGGACCACGAACAACAGCAGGAGCACCATCAAGGGTGCGACCAAAGTCAGCTCGGCCGCGGTAGAGCCTCGGTCGTCGCGAAGCAATCTCATGGCGATACCGCCGGTGAGAATTTCTCGACGGGGCCGACGGCTTCGGCGTGAACCGCGAGGATGACGAACGGGATCACGCTGACCGCCTTTCCTTGAACCTGCACGGATGCTTGATCAGGACCGCGTTGTGCTCGTACGGAAGACTCGCGAAGCGGTCCGCTGCCGAGCTGTGCAAGCACCCGCTGCCCTGCCGCCGTGCCGGCGCCAGCAGTTCCAGCGGAGGCGCGAGCGGCAGACAGTCCTTGTGCCGCAGCGGCTTGAGCGATGTGCGCCGCGTGCATGTACAGCGCGAACTGCATGATCAACAGGAACAGCAAGAACAGCACCGGCATGACGATCACGAGCTCGGCCGTGCCGCTCCCCCTCTGGTCACGGCAAGCGCGTCGAATGAGGCGAAGCATCGCCATCACTCGATCGGGATGCTCTGTGCCTTCTGGATGATCTTCGCGACGATGAAGGCGACCGCCGCGATCGTCGCGGACACCAGCAACGCGGTGCCGACGACGAACTCGGTCGAGTAGCCGCGATCGTCACGGCGGATCCTCTCCAGACCGGCCTGGACATAGATGGCGAGAACCTGGATCTCGATGGACATCGACCTCTCCTAACTGCCTTAACTGGGTACGTGGGCCCTTCAGAGCCCTCCGAGCACGTTTGCCACTGCTGGGAAACCGATGAAGATCAGGAACCCGGCGCAAAGCACGACCACCGGCACGCTCATCCGTTCCGTGGCGGCCTGAGCGTCGCCTTCGGCGAGAGTCAGCTCCCGAGTGCGGAGCGCAGTGGCTTTCGCGGCGAGGCTGCCGCGAACGCGAGCGCCCTCGGTGCCGGCGAGGCTCACCGAGGCGGCGAGCTCGGTCAACGGCTGTACGCCCAGTTCGACACCGAGCTGACGCAGCGCGGACCACGGTGTGCTTCGGGTGAGCCTCGCAGTGACGAGGGCGTGGCGCAGCTGGTCGAATGCCCAGCCCTTGCCGACGCCGACCGCGTACTTCAGCGCACCGTCGACACCGGCACCGCCAGCGAGCAGAACGCGAATCAAGTTGAGGTAGGCGGACAAGGCATGCCGGAACGTCGAGCGACGTCGTGCAGCCTCTCGGCGAACGTTGATGTCCGGAAGGAAGAAACCGCCGACGCCGAACAGAACGCTGGCCGCAAGAGGGATCTCCCAGCCGACGCCGGCATCGGCAAGGACGAGCACGAGTTGTACGAGTGGCGGCAGCAGCAACCCGGTCAGCGCGAGGATCGCCTTCTCGGCCAGATGATGGTCGACGCTCTTGCCGATGACTGCGAGGTCGCCACGGAGCGACCTGCTTGGCACGCCGAGAGAAGCCAGGGCGGCGACGAACGGCCTGCCCGCGCTCAACGCCCAGCCTTCGGAGTCCGCGCTGAGGATCGGAGTCGGCGCAGGATCAGCCTGCAGCTGGTCGACCAGTGCACGCAGTGACGGCCGCGGCGGGAACGCGTAAGCCGTGAGCATCCACAGCCCGATCCCCAGGCCCATGCCCCAGAACGCCATGGTGATCACGATGTCGCTCCCTTGGCCGCGCTCAAGTCGGTGAGGAAGCGCTCGGACTCGCGGAACTGCGCGATCTTCGTCAACCACGCGAACGCCATCGCGAATAGAGCTCCGACGAGCAACAGCACCAGCTGGCCGAACGCCGAGTCGAACGGCCTGAGGTAATCGCGATTGAAAACCACCAGGCCGGCAGCGAACAGAAGCGTGGTGATCACGATGACTCGCACGCTGGTTCGCGACCGAGCTCGTCCGGCATCGACTCGCATCCGCATCGTCGCCTGTTCGCGTGCTTCGACGGCGAGCTCGCCGAGCAGGTCCGCGAGTTGTCGGGCCTGATGCTCGGAAGCCAGCACCAGCGCCGAGATGACGAGGTCCGCGGTGGGGTCGTGTAGCAGGTCGGCGAGGTCACGGAGTCCGGGCCCAAGGCGTTCACCACGTTCCAGCCTCACCGCGAGCTCCGTGACCTCGTCGCGGATCGGCTCCGGACAGGTTGAAGCGGTCGCGAGGATCGCCTGTTCCAGACCGGCCGCGGCAACGAGCGTGTCGCGCAGCATCTCGGTCCAACTGGCGATGGCCTCGATGCGTTCGAGCTGACGTTGGTGGCCGGCGTTCGATCCCAGGATCCGCGGTAGCCCGAGCACCGCAAGCAGGCTCAGCACGCCACCCACTACCCAACCGGTGAACATGCCGACGCCGAACCCCACGAGCACTGCGAGTGCTGCTCGACCGAGGGTCCTCTGGTCGAGTTGGGGCGCGCGCACATCGCGCCGACGTGGCTCGGTCTCGCCGACGGGTCGCCCGCGCCAGCCGGCGATGACAAGCAGAACACCGGCAGCCAAGCCAGCACCGAGCAGTCCGAACAGCATGATGGTCACGGCGTCCACCACCCATCACGCCGGTCGCAGAGGTCCGGGTCGTAGCCCGCTTCGACGAGCAGATCGACCGTGTCGGTCCTCAACGGCGCGGCCGGGACCGCACGCCGGTCTGGACCAGGGCGCCAGCATTCGTTGCTGATGATCTGTGGGCCTTCGGCTCCCACCACCTCCCTCACCGACGACACGACGCGTTTGCTGGCGTCGTCGCGCGGCTTGTCCAGGTGGACGACGAAGTGCAGTGCTGAGGCGACCAGGAGGTTGGTCGCCTCGATCGGCAACCGCTCAGGCCCCTGGACGGCGTAGGCGGCGAGCTTCGTGAACGCGCCTTGGCTGGAGCTGGAGTGCAAGGTGCCCATCGAGCCGTCGTTGCCCATGGACATCGCGTTGGTCAGCGGGATGACCTCCGGGCCGCGGACTTCCCCGACGATGACGCGGTCCGGACTCATCCGCAACGACTGCCAGACGAGGTCCGACATCGAGATTCCGCCCTGGCCCTCGATACTGCGTCTTTGAACGCCATCCAGCCCAGCAGCGCGCACTTCACGCGCGCCGGGTACTTCGCGACGCCGGCGAAGGC